>JBFGRR010000102.1:0-6428 GCA_041567215.1 Acidimicrobiia bacterium
GAACAGGGTGGTGTGGGTGGCGTTGCCGAGGGGATCGAGAACGGCGGCGACGTCCGGCGAGATGTGGGGTGGAACCGGGAAGACGTTCTCTGCGGGAAGTGCGATGTACTCGGCGAACGCTCCTGGCCTGGTGACCCCGACCCCCCGGTGGTTGTGGCAGAAGTTGCGGCGCCCGCCCCGGCAGTTGCGGCAATGGCCGCAGGTGATGTGCCCCTCACCGGAGACCCGCTCGCCGACGAACAAGCCCTCGACGTCGGCGCCGATGCGGACGATCTCGCCGGTGAACTCGTGCCCGACCACCATCGGGGCGGGGATCGTGGACTGCGCCCATTCGTCCCAGTCGTAGATGTGCACGTCGGTGCCGCACACCGAGGTCTTGTGAACCCGTATCAACACGTCGTGAACACCCGGTCGCGGCACCTCCACGTCGTCCATCCACAACCCCGGTTCCTTCTTCGCCTTGACGAGCGCCTTCACGAGAGCACGCCCATCTCACGACCCACCACCGTGAACGCATCGACGGCGCGGTCGATGTGTTCCGGTGTGTGCGCCGCCGACATCTGGGTGCGGATGCGTGCTTGGCCCTTTGGTACGACCGGAAAAGAGAACCCGATGACGTAGATGCCCCGTTCGAGGAGTCGGGCCGACATCTCGGTGGCGACCCTGGCGTCTCCAAGCATCACCGGAATGATCGGGTGGCCGGCCCCGGCGAGCGTGAACCCGGCCTGCGTCATCGCCGACCGGAACCTCTCGGCGTTCCGCCGCAACCTCGCTCGCAGGTCGGTCGAAGCCTCGATCAGGTCGAGGGCGACGATCGACGTTGCCGCGATCATCGGAGCCAGGCTGTTGGAGAACAGATAAGGCCGGGAGCGTTGCCGGAGCCAGGCGATGATCTCGGCCCGGCCCGATGTGTAGCCCCCGGACGCTCCGCCGAGGGCCTTGCCGAGTGTGCCGGTGACGATGTCGATCCGGTCGCGTGTCCCGGTGAGGTCCGGGGTGCCACCCCCATGCTCCCCCACGAACCCCACCGCATGCGAGTCGTCGACCATGACCATTGCGCCATAGCGGTCGGCGAGGTCGCAGATCGAAGGCAGGTCGGCGATCACCCCGTCCATCGAAAAGACGCCGTCGGTGGCGATCAGCCGGTAACGGGCGCCCGAAGCCTCCTGGAGGCGACGTTCGAGGTCGGCCATGTCGTTGTTCGCATAGCGGAGACGCTGCGCCTTGCAGAGCCGGACCCCATCGATGATCGAAGCATGGTTGAGGGCGTCGGAGATGATGGCGTCTTGTTCGTCGAGGATCGTCTCGAAGAGACCGGTGTTGGCATCGAAACACGACGAGTAGAGGATCGTGTCGTCGGTGCCGAGGAACCTCGAGATCCGCTCCTCGAGCCTGGTGTGAACGGTCTGCGTGCCGCAGATGAAGCGGACCGAGGCCATCCCGTATCCGTACTCGGCGACCGCGGCGCCGGCCGCTTCGACGAGCGCCGGGTGGTCGGCGAGCCCGAGGTAGTTGTTGGCGCAGAAGTTGATCACCTCGGCGCCGTCCTCGAGTCGGATGACGGCGTCCTGGGGAGAGGCGAGCACTCTTTCGGCTTTGAAGAGGCCCTGGTCCCTCAGGGAATCCGTCCGCTCCCTGAGGTCTTCGAGAAACGTCGAATCCATGGCCACGACGCTACTCGCCGCCGACGCACGTTCGTGATTGCCTGGCCGGGGTAGCGTCTCCCCGTGAACGCGCCCACCTCGGTTCTCGCCCGGCCCCTGCTGCCGGCGTCGATCGCCATCTATACGACGGTGGCGCTGGCCGCGTTCGAAGGAATCGCCGTCGCCGCCGCAGTGCCCCAGGTGGCTGCAGACCTCGGCCAGGTGGCGCTCCTTCCCTGGGTCTTCACCGCTTACCTGCTGGCTGCAGGCGTCGCCACCGTGACGGCCGGACCGCTCATCGACGCGCTCGGCGTCAAGCGGATGTTCCGCATCGCCGTGCTCATCTTCACCGTCGCCGGCACCGCCGCAGCCTTCGCGCCGTCGATGACGCTGATGATCGTGGCGCGGGTGGTGCACGGCGTGGGCGGTGGCCTGATCATCGCCGTGGGACTCGCCGCGGTGATCCTGATCTATCCGGAGAACCTCGTCGGACGGGCCTTCGCCGCCAACTCGACGGTGTGGGGAGTGATGGGCGTTGCCGGCCCCGCGATCGCCGCCTTCATGCTCACGGCGTTGTCGTGGCGATGGATATTCCTCATCAACCTCCCCCTCGGGATCGTGGCGCTGGTGGCGGGATGGCGAGTGATGCCCGGGCCGTTGCCTGACGCCGACCGGAGACACCTGGATGTGATCGGCGTCGGTCTGGTTCTCGCCTTCAATCTCGCCCTCCTGCTGGCCGTCGATCGTCTGGGGCCCCTTTCAGCTGCCTGGGTCGCTCTCGCCGTGGTGGTGGCGTGGACGTATCGCCGGCACGCCCGCCGCGTCGAGAAACCGGTGATGAGGCTCCGCCACCTGATCGAAAAGCCCTTCGGTCCGCTGGCCTTCTCGATCGCCCTCGTGCTCACAGGCGCGATGACCGCCAATTCCTTCGTTCCGCTGTACGTTCAGGGTGGGCGAGGGGAGAGCGCATCGACGGCTGCGTGGTCGGTGCTCTTCTTCGTGATCGGCTGGACCCTCGGCTCCAACCTGTCGAGTCGGCTGCTGGACCGCCGGGCGGAGACCACGGTGATGCGACACGGCCTGACTCTCTCGATCCCGGCGCTCGCACTGTTGACCGTGGCGGCCTACCTGGACTCGCTTCTCCCCGTCATCTTCGCCCTCCTCCTCGCCGCGGGCACGGGCATAGGCGCCACCACCAACGCAGGCCTGACGCTGCTCCGGTCGGTGACCCCGACTGCTGAGATCGGGAGGGCGACCGCCGCCCACCAGTTCTACCGGAACATCGGCTTCACCTTCGGGGCTGCCATCGGCGGCGCCGTGCTCCTGGCCGTGGTGGCCATCGCCGTGGGCGATGTGGAGGCCGTGCGCGACCTGCTCGCCGGCGGCGCCGGGCAGGCCGACCAGGCGACCGCCGACGCCATCAGCAGAGGTTTCACGACGTCGGTGGCGGTCGGGTCGCTGATCGCAGTGTCTTCGGTGATCCCGTTCCGTGCGCTGCGACGGCACCTGGCTGCCGCCAGGGCGGCGGCCGGACACAGGTGAGGTTCGGGATTCAGGGTTCTGGCTCGGCAGCAGCCCGGAACGCGATCCTTTTCAAACCTACTTGACATTCAGTTGTTTTGAATGTATATTCTCTCTTGACATTCGAACTATCTGAATGAAAGGAGCCTCAGATGTTCAACATCGGAATCGCCAGAGCCCTTCACGAGGCTCGAACCCACCACAGCAACAAGCGTTGGACCGACCGTCGGGCCGCAGTGTGAGCTTCGAGCCAGCCGACGTCTTCTGGATCGAGGACGCAGAGACCTTTGCGATCCTCGGAGACCCCAAGCGCCTGGAACTGCTCGAGACCTTCTACAAGCCGAGAAGCGTGTCCGAGGCAGCCGAGATCCTCGGTGTGCCCCGGACGCGCCTCTATCACCACGTCAAACTGCTCGAAGAGTCGGGCATGATCAAGGTGGCGGACACCCGGCAGGCGGGGGCGATGACCGAAAAGGTCTATCGCGTCGCCGCCAAGAGCTACCGGCCCTCCAAGTCCTTTCTCGCCGGCGCTGCGCCAAAGGAACGGGCCGAAGCTCTCCTGGCAACCCTTCTAGGCGCGACCCGTGCGGACTTCGTCAGATCGGTGCACGAAGGGATCGCCAAGCTGGGCAACCCGGACGACGAGAAACAGGTCACCCTCTCGAGAGGGTTCCTCCGCCTCACCCCGGCCCGTCTGGTCGAGTTCATCAAGGAACTGGAAGCACTCTTCGAACGTTTCCACGACGAGAGCGAGGATGGGGAGCCGGAGTCGCTCCGGGTGGCAGTGCTGAACGTCGTTTACCCGAGCTCACGCCAGATCTGAATGCGGGAGCTATTCCGGATCCGTGACTACCGGCTCCTCTGGACCGGGCAAGCTGTCTCCAACTTCGGCGACGCCATCACCAACCTGGCACTTCTTCTCACCGCACAGCGACTGACCGGTTCCGTCGCTGCCGTTGCGACCACCGCCATCGCCGTCGCCCTTCCCACGCTCCTGTTCGGCCTGGTCGCAGGTGCTTACGTCGATCGCTGGAACCGCAAGCGGGTGATGATCGTCAGCGACCTGTTCCGCAGTGGTTTCGTCCTCCTCTTCCTGCTGGTGACCACCGCCGACCTCATGTGGCTCCTCTACGTGGTGGCCTTCATCCAGGCATCTCTCGGCACCTTCTTCACGCCGGCCAAGAGCGCCTACCTGCCACGCATCGTCGGCACCGAGCAGTTGCTGGCCGCCAACTCGGTCTCCCAGATGACCCAGATCGTCGCCGGCCTGGCGGGGACCGCGGCAGCCGGGATAGTCGCCGCCTCGTTCGAGACCCTCTCGGCCGCGTTCATCACCGACGCGGCTTCTTTCCTCGTTTCACTCGCAGCCATCGCGGCGATTCGAACATCGGCCGATCCCGAGAGAACCGAAGCAGTCGAGTCGATCTGGGCAGATGTGCGCACCGGGCTCGCGGTGGCAACCCACTCGCGGGTCCTCATCGGCGTGATGCTCGGCGGCGGAATCGCGATGCTCGGCATCGGTGCCGTCAACGTGCTCCTCGTCCCCTTCGTCGTGGACACGCTCGGCGTCTCCGAGACCTGGTTCGCCGCTCTGGAAGGCTCACAGGTGGTTTCGATGGTCGCAGCTGCGTCACTCGTGGCAGTCCTGGCCAAGAAGATCAAGCCAACCGCCATCATCTCGTGGGCCCTCGCCGGGGTGGGCGCCGTGGCCGCCTCCATCTCGCTGGTCACCGCGCCGTGGCACCTGATGATCGCCCTGTTCGTGGTGGGATGGTTCATGACCCCGCTTCACGCGTCGATCTCCACGCTCGTCCAGACCGAGGTCTCCGATGAACTTCGCGGGCGAACCAGCTCTGCGCTCAGCACGGTGATCACCGCGGCCAACGTCACCTCGATGGCTCTGGCAGGCGTGGCTGCCACGCTGGTCGGGATCAGGAGCGTCTTCGTGCTGGCCGGCATCATCAGCGTGCTGGCAGGCATCGCGACCGCAGTCCTGTTCCGAGGCGTTCAGCTGGCCGAGCCGGCGGAGTCCGCGGCCTGACCGGGCGTCCGCCTTCCACGGTTGCGGCAGTCCCGGCCTCAAGACCGCCTCCGAGGCGCCGACAACAACAACACGGTGCGAATACCCGCTTTGTTTGCTGTCCTGGTCCTGGTGGTCGCCTCCTGCGGCGGAGGTGACGCCGGCCCGGCCGCGTCGTCTCCCGATGCCTCTGCAACCGGGGACTGGGCGCCAGGCATCGAGGAAATGGGAGGCCTGATGGGATTCGCCTGGACCGACGGCGACCAACTCCTCATCAACACCGGAGGGGGCCTGCGTGACTTCGTGGCCGGGGTGAACCTCGGCCCGACCATCCCCGGCTTCAGCCCCGGAGAGCAGGCGATCCGCCCGGAGGACTTCGAAGCCTGGTTCCCACAGATGCGAGAACTCGGGCTCAGGGCGATCCGGGTCTACACGATCATGCCGCCGGCGTTCTACCAGGAGTTGCGGGCCCACAACCTCGCCAACCCCACCGCTCCCCTACTGCTGGTGCACGGTGTCTGGATCCCCGAAGAGAGGTTCTACGAGACCTACGACCTCTTCGACGCCGAGATACGGGCCGAATTCAAGGACGAGATCGAACGCGCCGTCGCGGTGGTGCACGGCGACATCACCCTTCCCGACCGCCCCGGACACGCATGGGGCACATACGACGCAGATGTGACGCCCTGGTTGATGTCGTGGGCGATAGGAGTCGAGTGGGATCCCTACGCCACCAGGGCGTCGGACGTGGCCAATGCCGGCGCGACCCCGTATGCAGGCGAGTTCTTCGAGAACACACCCGATGCCTCCCCCACCGAGGTGTGGCTGGCCGAGATGCTCGACCATCTGGCCGGCCTCGAAGCAGAGCGGGGTGTCACGATGCCGCTGACCTTCGTCAACTGGCCGACCACCGACCCGCTGGTGCACCCCAAAGAACCCCTCGAGAGTGAAGACCTCGTCGGCGTCGATCACAACCACGTGAGGCCCACCTCCGCCTGGCCCGGTGGCTACTACGCCAGCTATCACGCCTATCCGTACTGGCCGGACTTCCAGCGGTACGAGGAGAGAATCGCCGGCTTCCTGCTGGACGGCACACAGGACAACTACGCCGGATACCTGACCAAGCTCCGCGACCACCACACCGGGATGCCGGTGGTGATCACCGAGTACGGAGTTCCATCGGCGATGGCGTCGGCCCACAACGGCCCGCAGGGCCGCAACCAGGGTGGCCACTCCGAACAGGA
>JBFGRR010000103.1:0-6391 GCA_041567215.1 Acidimicrobiia bacterium
GGCACCGGATGGCACATGCCCGCCAGGAAGTGGACGACCACACCCCGCCTGTGGAGGAGTGACCGACCACACTGGGACGCAATGAAGACGGTTCTCATAGTCGACGATGAGCTGAAGATCACCCGCCTGCTGCGTGATTACCTGCAGCAGGCGGGCTTCCGCGTCGTTACTGCCACCGACGGACCGACGGCTCTGACCGAGGCCCGCAGCGAGCGGCCCGACATGATCGTCCTCGATCTCGGGCTCCCCGGAATCGACGGCCTCGACGTCACCCGTACCCTGCGGAAGACATCTGACGTGCCCATCATCATCCTGACGGCCAGGGCCGAGGAGTCCGATCGCATCGTCGGCCTGGAGTTGGGGGCCGACGACTACCTGGTCAAACCGTTCAGCCCGAGGGAGCTGGTCGCCAGAGTTCGTGCCGTCCTGCGGCGGGTAGACGCCTCCGTCTCCAACCCGTCCCTCGTCCGCACCGGCGACCTCGAGATCGACACGAACAAGAGAACGGTCACCGTCGCCGGCCGTCCTATCGAGCTCACGCCCACCGAATTCGAACTGCTGCTTCACCTCGCCCGCTCACCTGGACGGGTGTACACGCGCTCCCAACTCCTCGACGCCCTCCATGGCGTGGCGTTCGAGTCGTACGAGCGAGCCATCGACGCCCACGTCAAGAACCTCCGCCGCAAGATCGAACCCGACCCGCGCCAACCCAGATATCTGCTCACCGTCTACGGAGTTGGATACAAATATGCCGATGAATAGGAACTTCCGGGGCGGACCCCAGTGGTGGCCGGAGGGTGAGAACTGGCCCCCGAAGGGCGGTAAGGGGTACGAGGCCTGGGCGGGTTTCGGCCGCCGCATCTTCATAGGCGCTGCATTCTTCATTGGGTTTCTGGTGCTCGGCGCAGCGCTCGTCGGAGCAGTGATCGCAACGGCAGTGGCAGGGGTGACCGGTGGAGGGCAGGTCGGGGTGGTCGCCGCCACCATCGTGGCGCTCGTGGTCGGAGGCACGGTTCTACGGGCGGGGGTCAGGCGAACCTGGCGACCGGTGCGCTCGCTCATCGGCGCCGCCGGACGCCTGGCAGATGGCGACTACACCGCCAGAGTGAACGAGAGGTCCGCGGCGGGGATGGGTGCGGTCGCCTCGTCGTTCAACTCGATGGCCGAACGGCTAGAGGAGGCCGACGAGCGGCGTCGCCGTTTGATGTCGGACCTCGGCCACGAGTTGCGCACTCCCTTGGCTGTCATCAGAGGTGAGATAGAGGCGGTGATCGATGGTGTTCGAGATGGCGGACCCGAGCACATGGAGTCTCTGCTCGATGAGGTGGAGGTCCTGGAGAGGCTGATCGAGGACCTGCGCGTCCTGACCCTCTCGGAGGCAGGCAAGTTGCCTCTTCAGATCGAAAGCGCCGACCTCGGCGCCCTGGTCTCCGAGGTGGCCGATTCGTACCGTCCAGCGGCCTCGGCATCGCAGATCGAACTCCTGGTCGACATCCCGAACGGCATGCCGACCGTGGAGATGGATCCGGTCCGGGTACGCCAGGCTCTCACAAACCTCGTGGTCAATTCGATCCGGGCGATGCCAGAGGGCGGGCGCTTGACCCTCGAGGTGATCGTCGAGCAAGACCGGGTGACAACCAGAGTGGTCGACACCGGCCCTGGTATCGACCCCGAACAGATCGAGGAGGTGTTCGGTCGATTCGTGAAGTCCGCCGACTCCCCGGGGAGTGGGCTGGGGTTGTCGATCGCCAGGGGGCTCTTGAGGGCGCACGGGGGCGACCTCTCCATCACCGACAGCGGGCCGTCGGGAACCGTCGCCTCGATGTGGCTGCCCCTCTGACCGGGAGGCGACGCTGGAGAACTGACGCGGTTGTCCCACCGGGCACACGCTTGCACCAAGCGCCTACCGTTTGGGAGGCCGGTCGAGAGGAGTCAAGGTGTCTGGGCCAATCATCTTCGTGACGACCATGCGAATCGAGGAAGGCGCACTCGAAGATTTCAAAGAGGCGGCCCGAAGGTCCACGGAGTTTCTCGAGGCGGAGGGTCCTCAGCTGATGGCCCAGGTGTTCATCGAAGAGGAGGAGCTGCGCGCTCACGGCCTGCAAGTGCACCGAGACTCCGCGTCAATCCTGGCCCACTGGCAACTCGCCGATCCATACATGCGCGAGGTGATGCAGCACGTCACGACTACGCGGGTGGATATCTATGGGGTTCCGAGCGAGGCGGTGATGGAGGGGATGCGGCGACTCTCCTCACAAGGGGCGATCGTCACCGCGACCCCACGGTTCGCCGGGTTCAGTCGATTGGCAGACTCTTCCTAGCCTTCGCTCAGAGCCTCCGCATGCGGTCGACCGCGAGACCCCAGTCCCAGGAACTCAGGTCCGGTGGTTCGATCCCGAGAGTGGTGAGGATCGTGTTGATCTGGCTGCGATGTTCGGTGCTGTGATGGAAGGCCTGGACGAGGATCACCCCCGCCTCGACGTCGAAGCGCTGGTCGCCGGTGCGGACAACACGATCCGATTCGGTCTTCGAAACCGCCACCAGAGCATCGGCGGCTGCCGAGGCCATCTCGACGAGGGCATCGAACCCTGGCCATGGGTCGTCGTAGCGGGCTCGTGGTGACGGCTCTTGGCCCAGCGTCCTGGCATAACCTGCCTCGGCCGACAGGATGTGGATGAGCGTGTCCCGAATCGACCCGTAGGTGCCGGTGGAGGTGGCGTCGAGTTGTTCGTTCGTCAGCCCGCGGCAGGCCTCGAGCATCGTCAGGTTCGCCCACTCGTTCTGGCGGAAGAAGTCGGTAGGAATGTCAGGCATGGGTCGAGGATACGAGGAGGTCCCCACCTGTGCTGGATGATTCGTCGCTCGGACCTTCGGTCGGCACGAGGGTCGCCGCCGACCTGCAGTTCGATCACTTGGGCGCGCGGTGCCACCTCTCGGTAGGCGCAGGCCCCGGTTACGGTCGGATCGAGTCATGAGTCATTGGAAACAAGACGACATCCCCGATCAGACGGGCCGGGTGGCCGTCGTCACCGGCGCCAACACCGGTATCGGCTACGAGACAGCGAGGATCCTGGCCGGCAAGGGTGCCGCCGTCACGCTCGCCTGCCGCAACGCGACCAAGGCCGATGACGCCGTGGAACGGATTCTGGCCGAGAGACCGGCAAGCCGGGCGGCTACAGGTCTGCTCGACCTCGCCGACCTGGCGTCGGTGGAGTCCTTCGCTCGGACCTGGCGTGAAGCCAATGACCGGCTGGACCTGTTGATACTCAACGCCGGGGTGATGGTTCCCCCGGCATCGACCACCGCCCAGGGTTTCGAGCTGCAGTTCGGGGTGAATCATCTCGGCCACTTCGCGCTGACAGGCCATCTCCTCGACCTCCTGCGGTCAACACCCGGGTCGAGGATCGTCGTCGTCTCGTCGACGGCAGCACGCGGTGGTGCAATGAACTTCGACGACCTCCAGTACACCGCTCGGGGTTACCGACCGTGGCCCGCCTACTCACAGAGCAAGCTCGCCAACCAACTGTTCGCCCGTGAGTTGCAGCGTCGTCTCCACGCTGACGGATCCGACGTCTTGGTGACCGCCGCCCACCCGGGCTGGACCGGAACGGAGTTGCAGCGTCACTCCGGGGTCTTCCGCTTGCTGAACCCACTCATGTCGATGAAGCCGCTGCAGGGCTCCCTGCCCACCCTTCGGGCCGCCACCGACCCTGACGCAAGCGCAGCCGCCTACTTCGGTCCTCATGGCATCGGCCAGGTGCGGGGGTACCCGGTGGAGGTGCCCATGGTCCCGGCGGCTCTCGACGACGAGGCCGCGGCTCGGCTCTGGGAGGTCAGCTGCGAACTGAGCGGCGTCTCGTATCTCCCAAACGGCGGCTAGCCGGTTGGGCGCCCTCGTGGCCGATCAGCCGGACGAGCGCTCCCGGTCGGCCTTCTCGCGCTCCTCGCGACGAGCCTGGTCCGCCTGTTCCCGTTCTAGGCGACGGGCCTGGTCGGCCACCTCACGTTCCTCGCGACGGATCCGGTCGGCCACCTCGCGCTCCTCGCGACGCACCCGATCCGACTCCTCCCGAGCATCACGTTCGGCCTTCTCTCGTTGGGCCCGCTCTTCGGCCTTGGCGGGGTCGTTGGCCTAGCTATTGCGCTCCTCGTAGCGGGCACGCTCGGCGAGACGTTGCTCTTCGGCCCGGGCATGATCGGCCTTGCGCTGCTCTTCGTAACGCGATCCGTCGCTCTCCCGGTCCCTGTCGCTGCTCGACTGGTCGCCATTCATTCTGTGCTCCACCCGGCTAGGCATGCGCTGGGTAGGAACAAAGGTAGCCGTCCACGGTGAGGACGCTGCATCCGGCCGCTCCCGAGCGTGGAGCGGCGCGGGCGACTCCTTGCCCGATACCCTCTTCCACCGCCAACCGAGGAGAAACACGTGCCGACGAGAGAGACCCTGGAAGCCAACGCGGCCGCGACTGTCCGTCTCGAGGCGCTGCTGGGCAGGCTCACCGATGAGCAACTCGCAGTAGACCTCGGCGGAGGCTGGCGTGTATCGACTGCACTCGGTCACATGGCGTTCTGGGACTTCCGCGCAGTTGTCGTGTTGAGGCGTTGGATGGACACGGGCACTCCCCATGTGGAACTCGACGACGATGTGGTCAATGGCGCCCTGGAGCCTTTGATCATCGGCATGCAGCCACCAACTGCGGTAGCGCTGTGTCTAGAGGCGGCCAGACAGGCCGATGCCGTGGTGGAAACGGTGCCCGACGGCATGGTCACAGGATTGGCGGCGCAGGGCGGTGCCTACCTCCTGGAACGATTCAGGCACAGGAGCGAGCACATCGATCAGATACGGGCAGCAGTCGACTAGCGCGAGGCCAGGTCCGCGAGGTCGGCGAGTTCGCCGGAAGCTCGATCGAGGAAGGAAGCCTGCATCGCCGGATCGATGATCCTGTCGGCCTGTTGGGCGACCAGGTTCCGTGCCGTTTCCGCTTCCTCGGCAGCAGCCTCCACTTGACCCGCGCCGATCAGGGCTCGCGCCATCGATGCCCTCTGTCGCCATTCGAGCCCGACCAATCCCATCGCCGCTGCACCCTCGACGCCTTCGGCGAAGGCGGCCGCTGCTTCCTCGTGGCGTCCTTTTGCCAGTAGGACCTCTCCCCGGGCGGCGGCGACGACCGGTCGGTAGTAGGCCATCTGCCGCTCTTCGACGAACGTGTTCGCCTCTGCGATGAGCTCGGATGCGCTGTCGAGTTCCCCTCGCTGGACTCTCACCGATGCGAGCCCGAGCAACAGCCGCGGCGTCTCTATCAGCTTCGACGCAGACGAGCCTGCCAGCCCTCGGGCAAAGAGGTCCAGAGCCGGTTCGAGATCGCCGCGGCCCAGAGCCGCCCAGCCGAGGTCGGCGAGGACGCTCGACGCCATCGTCTCGCCCATCGGTGTCTCGAGGTACTCGAGGGCCTTTGCCTCGGGAGCGGCCACTTCATCCCCGTTACTGCCGAGTTCGACGTAGATCCGGGCCATCGCCGCAGCAGCCGCGGCAGAGTTGAAAAACTGGCCGGACTCCTCACCCAACTCGAGCGCTCGGGCGTAGAAGGACAGCGCGTTCTCGTAATCACCCAACAGATCCGCCGCCACCCCGGCTTGCAGGGCGGCGACACTGGCCGTCGATGAGGCGATGTTGGCCGAGATCTCGGCCGCCTTGCGCGCCTGCTCCCACGCCTCGGTGAGCTTGCCTTCCCGGGCCAGATAGAAGAACTCGGCGGCGGCCAGGGTGGAGAGGACCCGTTGGTCGGTCGTCCCGGCCACCACCTCGCGGGCCTGTTCGAGCGCACGCAGTCCGTCGTCGTACCGGGTGGCGTGCGCCAGGGACAGCACGCGCTGGATCAGCCCACCCACCAACAGCATCTGAGACCCGACCTCCGAGCCCAGACGAGCCGTCTCCGCGTCGTGGGCGGCTGCCTTCTCCATGTCGCCCCGGGTGGTGGCGATCATGCAGCTGTTCATGTGGTACTCGGCGAGGCCCATTCCGTCGCCGTACTCCTCGGCGAGCCGACGGGCCTCCTCGAGGTGCTCGGTCGCCTGGTCGTAGTTCCCACCCAGGAAGGCCGAGGTGAAACCGAGCCGGTTGAGGGCGGTGATCTGCACCGAGGGCTCCGACCGGGCTCGCCCGAATTCGAGCATCCGCTGGTAGGAGGCCGATGCTTGTGTCAGGTCGGGGATGAGTGTGTAGGCCGCTCCCATTCCCTCGTGGATTCGCTTGGACAGTTCGGGATCGGCGCTCTCGCCCACCCAGGTGAGAGCTTCGTCGTAGAACCGTATCGCCTCGGCGAGTGACATGGCCCGGGTGGCCTCGTCGCCGGCATCCACCAAGAACGGCACCGCCCGCGTCTCTTGTTTCGCC
>JBFGRR010000104.1:0-6283 GCA_041567215.1 Acidimicrobiia bacterium
CGGCGTGGACGCCATCGAACTGGGCTGCGGCACCGCGTACGTGTCGGCGTGGATGGCCCGGCGGGGGGCGGCCGTCACGGGGATCGACCTGTCCGAGCGGCAACTGGAGACTGCTCTCCGGCTTCAGAAGGAGCACGATCTCGCCTTCCCGCTGATCCAGTGCAACGCCGAGGCGGTGCCTCTCCTGGATGGACGGTTCGACTTCGCGATCTCCGAATACGGGGCGGCGCTGTGGGCGGACCCCTTCTTGTGGATCCCCGAGGCCGCGAGGCTGTTGCGTCCAGGTGGGGAGCTGGTCTTCCTGAGTTCCACCCCTCTGGCGATGATCTGTTATCCGCTCGACGGTTCGTCACCCGTAGAGGAACGGCTACAGCGGCCGTATTTCGGTCTCCATGCGCTGGACTGGAGCCAGGTCGATCACGATCCCGGAGGGGTCGAGTTCGGCCTGCCCATCTCCGGTTGGTTCAGGCTCCTGCGGGACAGCGGCTTCGAGGTGGTGGACTACATCGAGATCCAGGCCCCGGAGCCGGGTCCGGATGTCCGCTTCACCTTGAGCGCCGACTGGGCACACCGCTTCCCGTCAGAGCACGTGTGGAAGGCCAGGAAGCAGTCAGACGGTTAGAGCCGCCTCCGGCGATCGAGCTTGCCCGACGCGCCTGCTCCGGTTGCCAATTCGACCTCCATCGTTATGGTCGGTATCAGCACGCCAGTCGAGCCACTGCCGCGGGGCTGCGGGAACGCCCACATGCCGCCTCGACCGGGGGTCACGTCGGTTCTCGACCGTCCCGTGATCCTTCGCCGCAGGCACCGCTCGATCCAGTAAGGATGTGACCAGTGACAACGCCGCAGTCGAGACCGTCCCGGATACTCATGCTCTCCCTTCACGGCTATGTGGCCGCGGAGCCCGAACTCGGCCTTCCCGATACGGGGGGACAGGTCGTGTTCGTGCTGGAACTCGCCAAGCAGTTTCGCGACTTGGGCCACACGGTCGACATCGTCACGCGACGCTTCGAGGACCAGCCCGAGATCGACGACATGGGCACCAACCTCAGGGTGTGGCGTGTGCCCTTTGGTGGATCGGAGTTCATCCGAAAAGAAGACATGCACGATCACCTGGCGGAGTTCGTCGCCCGCTTCACCGACGCCATGCGGGAGGAGTCCCTCGCATACGACCTGATCAGCTCCCACTACTGGGATGCCGGGTACGCCGGCCAGCAGATCGGGGAAGAGGTCGGGATTCCGCACGTTCACACCCCCCACTCGTTGGGGTCCTGGAAGCGCAGCGGGATGGCCGGTGACCCGCAGAAGATCGATTCCAACTACCGGTTCGAGGAGCGTATCCGCAAGGAGTTCCTGACCTTCCGGCGGTGCGACCTGGTGGTCGCCACGACCAACCAGCAGGTCGAACTCCTCCGCTCCGACTACGACGTTCCGGACTCACACGTCATGATGATCCCGCCGGGTATCGACGAAGGTCGGTACACGCCCATCATGGGAGCGGAGGGCGCCGCCCTGCGGCGAAGGTTGGGCTTCCGAAAGCACGACGTTTACACGGTTGGACGCGCCGCTGCGAACAAGGGTTACGACCTCTTGATACATGCGCTGCCGGAGTTGCGGCAGTTGGTGCCCGACGCCCGACTCCAGCTCGCAGTCGGGGCAAACTCGACCGCGGACCAGCGGAGGGTCGAGAAGTGGCAGCGGCTCGCCGGCGAACTCGGAGTCGAAGATCAAATCCGCTGGCTGGGCCACGTGGATGACGGCGAGATGGCTGCCTATTACCGCGCCGCCCCGGTCTTTGCGCTGCCATCCCGATACGAGCCGTTTGGCATGACCGCCGTCGAGGCGATGGCCTGCGGGACGCCATGCGTGGTCACCGTGCACGGTGGACTCGAAGAGATGTTCGACTTCGGGTCGCAAGCGCTCTTTGCCGATCCCAAGCGCCCGCGCGAGTTCGCGGTCATGTTGTCGATGCCATTGCGCTATCCGCAGCTCAGGGAACGGCTTTCGATCGCCGGTGCCAGGTTCGCCAGGATCAACTTCGGCTGGCGCGGCATCGCTCGCCGCACACTTCAGGCCTTCGACAAGGCCCGGAGCCACCGCGACCGCATGTTCAACGACGTAGTGCGCTGAGCCGTCAGGGTTTGAGGGCGTCCGGGTCGAGGCCCGGGAACACGTGGGGGTCTGCCTCGAGGTGCAGCGAGGCGTAGGCGTGAACGTACGACGCCGCACTCCACGCCTGGTGCGCCTTGCCCATGGGTCTGCCTGTCCTCCCGTGGAGCCACTCGTTGAACTCCCACTCGCCGTAGAGACCAGCCCGGCATGCCTCGGCGAGTTGCCCGAGTTCCCGGTGGGCGAGTTCGACCCTTCCCGTGGCGGCGAGAAAACGTATCCAGAGACCTCCGATGAAGGGCCAGATCCCCCCGTTGTGGTAGTGGTCGGGGATGTTGAGGAAGTTGACGAGGAAGTAGTCCTTCCAGTCATCGGCCCCCGATGTGATGGGCGGGTAGAGACAGGTCACCGGGAACGGGCTGTTGACCCCGACGCCCCAGAGGAATGTGAACAGCCTCTCCAGTTTCTGTTCGTCCAGAAGTCCTCCGAGGGCAGCGAGCAGGTTGGCGTAGACATCGCACCTCCACCCGTAGTCGAAGGGCGTGATCTGGCTCAGGAGATACGACGCCTCGCCCGGGGAGAACCGGCCGCTCTGCGATCCCGCGATCTCCATCAACTGCTGGCCACTCGGCCAGAACTGGTCGAGGAGTACCCGGCGGATGTGGTCTGCGTGCTCGCGCCAGGGCCTGCCATCCCGGTCGAGACCGTCGAGCAGGGCTGCGGTGTCGAGGCAGGCCTGCCACCAGAGCACCTCGTCGTAGAGGACGTTGTAGGACCGTGGAAAGATGTCCATCCAGTCGGACGACTCGGGGATCTCGATCAGGCCGTCATTGTTGGCGTCGTGAGCCGAGAGCCATGTCATGGCCCGTTCCACCGGCTCGGCGATCTCGATGGCGAAGGCGCGATCGCGCGTGTGGAATGCGAGCCTGATCGCTCCCAGCACGAACCAGATGACCGAGTCGACGCTCCCGATACCGCCGAGTCCCGAGTAGTCAGGTCGCTCGCCCTCGATTCGCACGTTGGACGGGATCTGTCCGGTGGGGGTCTGGTGGCGCGCGAGCACCCGGATCGTGCGACGGAATGCATCGACCAGATCCGGGTCGTCGAGGCAGAGAGTCCACAGGCCGGTGATGACGCCGTCGCGGGCCCAGACCGATGCGTAGTTCGCATCGTGCGCGGTGAGGGGGTTGTCGGCGGTGGAGGCGGCGGAGAACCCGAGATCGGTGATGTTGCGTCGCAGCGTCCGCACGGCGGCGGCGAACCCGGTCTCGCTTATGTCGGGAGCCGCGGCTGCCGCACCTCCGAAGATCTGGAGGGCTTCCAGGGCATCGATGAGGGCGTCCTCGTCGAGGGCTCGCACCCAGCCGGCGGCATCGGGCGCCTCCTCGCCGCCGACCACGATCACCCGGTCGGAGTTCTCGAAGCTGGAACGCTCCGCTCCCAGGATGCAATACACCCGAGACCAGGGGATCAGCAGACCGGCAGCAATGTGCTCCAACGCCCCCTCGAGGCTCGACTCCTCGGGTCGGCTCGGCCACTCCTCGACGAGGACACCGCCGGGATGGCGGCTGATCGAGGGAGCGCGGGGGTCGATGACGTAGTCGGGTTCCGGCAGCCCGGCCGCCTCCGCTGCGCCGATGTATACGAGGATCGTTCCTGGCCGGACCGCGGCGATCCGGTCGCCGAGCCTCGTCCATCCCCGGTCATCGCTCCGCTCGAGAGCGGTCAGATCCAGCGCTAGCAGCCGATGCGGTGATCGGCCTTCGGGGGCTGCCGTGGTCAAGGGGTGCCTTCCATCTGTTGGCAGGATGCCCCCCGAGCGCCCGGATTCCAAAAACTGGCCATTGGTTCGGCCCGGCATGTTTGGCCGGCGCCGCCTGGGATAGGGTGTACCGGAAGCAGGGGAGACCCATGACGACGCGGCGACTGCTGGCCACGGATCTCGACGGCACCTTCGTCGGTGACGACGATGCGATGCTCGACCTGTGGCGGGATCTCGAACTGGAGGGGATCCTCGTGGTCTTCTCGACGGGTCGCCATCTGTCCTCGGTCGAAGACCTCTACGCGGCGGTCGACACGACGAGAAGGGCACACGCCTGCGTGTGCATGGTCGGCACCGAGATATGGCACCGTTCCGCCGACGGTTACCTCAGGGACGACTCGTGGACCGAGGTGATCTCCCGGGACTGGGACAAGTCCCGGGTCGAAAAGATCCTCAGTGCGATCCCGGAGGCCGAGATCCAGCCCGCCGAGTGGCAGTCGCCGCTCAAGATCAGCTACTTCCTCGAGCAAAACGCCCCCGAGCGTCTGCAGCAGATACAGGCTCGCCTGGCGGCCGAAGAGTTGCGCGCCAAAGTGGTGTATTCGAGCGGTCGCTTCCTCGACCTCTTGCCGTGGCGCTCCGGGAAGGGTGAGGCCGTCCGGTACCTCGCCGATCAGCTCGGCGTGCGGGTGGAGGATGTCGTGACGGCCGGTGACACGGGCAATGACATCGACATGATGCGCCCGGAACTCGGTTTCCGGTCCATCGTCGTCGCCAATGCTTCAGGAGAGCTACTACGCCATCAGGGTGCTTCGGTGTATCACGCAGAGGCGCCTCATGCCGCGGGCATTCGAGAGGGTCTGGTCCACTTCGGGTGGCTCTAGGCGCGAGAGGGCGGTCACTGCCTCGCAGGTCGGTCGGTGGAAGCTCTGAGGAAGCGGTCAGACGGCTAGCGCCGCCTCGAGCCGGTCGGCGGTGGTGTAACCGCGAGCGATGATGCGAGCCGACGTCCCGGTGCGCGCCAGCAGCGTCGGGAAGCCGGTGATCCCCCATTGGCGAGCCGTGGCGAAGTCTTGCCAGGCCGTCTTGCGTGAGGCCTCCTGCTCGAAGATCTCCATGAAATTCGCCGTGTCCACATCGAACCCGTCCAGCAATGAGGGGTAGACATCGACCTGGGTGACATCGGTTCCCTCGGCGTAGAAGGCACGCTGGATGCGGGCGAAGAACGGGAAGGTCGACTCGGGCGCCAGTTCACGCATGCTGACCACCGCCCGGCAGGCTGGTTCGGTGTCGTAGACCCAGTCGCGGCGCTGCAGGATGGTGTGATCGAAGGGCTGACCCGAGCGGGCGGCCACTTCCTGCCAGTGATGGGCCAGGAACTGCTCCATCCGGTCGGACATCGGTTCGGAGGCGGGACCGGGACGCAGGCCCCCGACCACGATCCTGAGGGGGATCTCGGGGTGGGCGGCCGAGAGTCGATCCAGCTCGGGTGCGAATCCCCAGCACCACGAACACATCGGGTCGCCCACGTAGATCAACTCATCAACCACCATCCGACCCTACTTGCCGGTCGGCGGTGTGACCTACCGTTGGATGACCAGACGGAAGGTACAACTTGTCATACAAAGAGCTCGTCACCGAACTGCGTCAGCCGACTCGTGATCTGCGTGATGCCATCCCCGAGACCTGGGCTGCCTTCGGGAAGCTCCATGAGCACGCCGTTGCAGACGGGGTGCTCTCTGCCAAGACCAAGGAGTTGATCGCCACCGCTATCGCGGTCACCGATGGTTGCGACGGATGCATCGCCTATCACACCCGTGCCGCAGCCAGGCTCGGGGTCGCCGAAGACGAGATGGCAGAAGCCTTGGGTGTTGCGCTCCTGATGAAGGGAGGGCCCGCCAGCGTCTATGCCCCGCGTGCGTTCGCCGCGTTCAAGGAGTTCAAGGGCAGCTAGGAGACGACCGCGCTGAACCCGGGCCCGCTGGGACGCTCGAGCTGATCCATACCGCAGGAGGCGGCGTCCTTGTCCGGTCTCCACCGGTGGAATCGGGTGGCATGGCGAAACCGGTTGCCCTCGAGCTGGTCGTAGGAGATCTCGACCACCACGCCTGGCATGATCGGTACCCATCCGAGGTCTTTCCCCGCGCTCCAGCGGCTCTCGGCTCCGGGCACTCGCACCTCGTCGCCGCCGAAGGACTCATCCACCTTCAGCTGCTCCAACTGCTCGAGAATGGCGACACGATCGTGGTCGGAGAACCCCGAGCAGTGGCCTATGAAGTGGAGTTCGCCGGCTTCGTTGTAGAGACCCAGCAGCAGCGAGCCGATCTTGTCGCCGTCTTTATGTACCCGGTATCCGCCGACGACACAGTCGACGGTGCGCCGATGCTTGATCTTGATCATGGCGCGTTTGCC
>JBFGRR010000105.1:0-6139 GCA_041567215.1 Acidimicrobiia bacterium
GACACTCGATCAGGCTACCGGCCTCAGAGAATCTGGCTGAGGAACAGCTTGGTGCGGTCGTGCTGGGGGTTCGTGAAGAAGTGCTCGGGCGTGCCTTCTTCGATGATCTGGCCGTGGTCGAAGAAGATCACCCGGTCGGCGACCTCCTTGGCGAAGCCCATCTCGTGGGTGACGGCGAGGATGGTCATACCGGTCTCCGCCAGCTCCTTCATCACGTCGAGCACTTCCTTGATCATCTCGGGGTCAAGAGCGGACGTGGGCTCGTCGAAGAGCATCACCTTGGGGTCCATGGCGAGGGATCTGGCGATCGCCACCCGCTGTTGTTGGCCACCTGAGAGCTGGCCGGGATACTTGGCCGCCTGCTCGGGAATTCCGACGCGTTCGAGCAACGCGAGAGCCTTACCCTCGGCTTCGGCCCTCGTCCGCCTGCGGACCCAGGTCTGGGCCAGCGTGATGTTCTGCAGGACGGTGAGGTGGGGGAACAGGTTGAACTGCTGGAACACCATTCCCACCTCGGAGCGGATCTTCTCGATGTTGCGGACGTCGGAGGTGAGTTCGATGCCATCGATGATGATGCGGCCCTCTTGATGAACCTCGAGACGGTTCAGGCATCGGATGAACGTGGACTTGCCGGAACCCGAGGGGCCAATGATCACGACCACCTCGCGCTCGCCCACGGAAGTCGTGACACCCCTTAGCGCCTGGAAGTCGCCGAACCACTTCTTTACGCCTTCGGCGATGATGATGTCCTTCTTGCCGTTGTCAGTCACGTTGCCTCCTAGCGAGTCCCTACACCGAGCTTGCGTTCAAGACGCAGACTCGCCCGGCTGAATGTGAATGTGAACACCCAATAGACGATCGCCGCAAGCACCAGGTTCTCGAGGACGGATCCCAGTGCTGTCGGTTGATTGGGAACGATGTCTCGGGCTACCCGGAAGAAATCGGCAAGACCGATGATCGCCACGAGCGAAGTGTCCTTGAACAGCGAGATCACCTGGCCGACGATGGCCGGGATCACCGCCCGGAGCGCCTGGGGAAGGGTGATCAGCATGGTCATCTGGCCAGTGGTCATCCCCAGTGCCTTGGCCGCCTCACGTTGTCCGCCCGGTATCGACTGGAGCCCACCCCTCAGGTTCTCAGCCAGGTAAGCAGCAGCGAACAGTGCAATGACGAAGATAGCCTTGACGAGGCCCTCGAAATCGAGTCCTGGCGGGAGGAAGCGGGGGATGACCTTGTCACCGAAGAAGAGCACTGTGATGAGCGGAACGCCACGGATCGTCTCGATGTACCCGGTGGACATGAGCCTGAAGACAGGCATCGTCGAGGTGCGACCCAGCGCGAGCATGACACCCAGCGGGAATGACAGGAGCATGCCGCCGATGGCGAGCAGGAAGGTGAGGTTCATCCCGCCCAGGATGTCGGCGCGCGACTCGAGACCCGTGCTCGACACACTCATCACCACGAAGTAGGTGATGAACACGGCGCTTCCAACCCAGCCGATCGAGAAGTTTCGCGCGCCCCGTCCCGAAGCGGCAAAGGTCGGCGCCGCCAGCGAGAATGTGGTGGCGCCCAGCACCAGGAATCGGAACACCATCGGCATCGATACGAACCACACCGCGATGGACGCGATCACCAGCACCGCGTTGACGATGGCGGCACGCTCCCGGTCGAGCCGCGTCGTCAGATAGATTGCAGCAACCCCCACCGCGATCAGGACGAGGATGGCTGGGAGCCAGGAGACGACCCGAGCCCATGGGATGACCGGAGCCCGCTGAACGGTCATGTAGATGACAGGCAGGGAAAGGATCCAGGCCCCGGCGACCAGCGGCTTGAACAGTCTCGGCTGGATCACGCGGGTGAGCATCCGGCCGACGAGGTAGGAGGCGACGACGACACCGATCATGATGGTCCAGGGCACCTGGGTGGATGAAGCGATCGGGAGCGCCCAGATCACTGCCAACAAGACCACCAGAAGCCCACCGACAGTGGCGAGCGTTGGAATGGTCTCTTCCTTGGCCCTCTCGCCCAGAGCTCTGAATGCCACAGCCGTCGCCACGACGAGCACCAGGCCGGCGATCATGATCACGTTGCGGGGCCCGAACGTGGAGGGGGTCAGGAAACCTAGAGCCAGAGCGGCGGCACCGACGCCCCGCAACGCGGCGACGATCTTGCCCCACGAAGTGAGGCCGGCCGGCCTCCATATGGCTGTGCTGAGCCCGGCGAGAACGGTGATGATTCCCACCGAGACCCAGATTCGGTCGAGCGAACCACGGGGGAATGCTTCCACCGCGTAGTTGGTGGCATTGGGCGGGATGACCCTCCACAACCGCTCCTCGGCGAGGAGGAAGCCGAGAGAAGCGCGGATTCCGAAGAACAGCCCGACAACGGAGACGACCGTGAGAACCGAGTTGAAGGCCGAGTTGAAGAGGTTCCTTCTCAGCCATACGACAAATCCGAGCTGGGACGCCTCGGGAGGCGGTTCCGGCGGTCGGATCTCCGTCGCTACGCGTACCTCGGCCATCAGCGCTCCACCAGTGCCAGCTTGCGGTTGTACCAGTTGACGATGGCCGACAGGACCAGACTCACGGCAAGATAGAAGGCCATCCAGACGATGAACACCTGGATGGTGTCACCGGTCTGGTTGAACAAGGTCTGGCCCACCTGAATCGGCTCGGCGTATGCGACGGCGATTCCGAGTGACGTGTTCTTGCCGAGGTTGAGATACTGGTTGCCCATCGGCGGCAAGATGATCCGGAAGGCCTGTGGCAACACGATCATTCGCAGCAACTGGCTGCGTTTCAGGCCGAGTGCCAGACCCGCTTCGGTCTGGCCCCTCGACACCGCGAGGATGCCGCCCCGGACGATCTCGGCGATGAACGAGGCGGTGTAGAGGGTGACACCGATCCAGACACCGAAGAAAGCAGGGGTCATCGTCATCCCGGTAGCCCCGATCTGCGGAAAGCGGCCGGGGGTCACGATGCTGGGACGACCAAGCGCCAGCGGCGCGCCGGTCCGTAGGAAGTCGAACTTCTCGTCGAAGAACCTGAAGACGGTCTCGGTGACGCCGGTTATCAGATCGGTGATCCCTGGCACGAAGAGAAACGCACCCGCCCCGATGAGACCCACCGCGCCCGCAAGGAACATCCTGAAGTAGTCGTCGTCGGTGAGCCGGGCCAGGCCGGCCGGAGTTCTCCGCGAGTCGAGGAAGCGAAGGATCCATCGCGCACCGAAGAAGACGGCAAGTCCACCGAAGAGCAGCTGCCAGCCGATCTGCGGAATCGTCGAGACTATGCCTGCAAACAGCTGCCAGAGCCAACCGAGCGCTCCGGCGATCGGATGCGCCCACCAACCGACGACCGCAAAGCCCAGGAACACCAGGAAGCCGTATCGACCCGGGTGAGTGTTCTGGCCGGTCTCCTCGAGAAGTCGGACCCTGCGGCGGAACATCCAGCGCCCGGCGATCACACCAGCGGCCACGAACACGAACCATTGCCAGAAGGTCGCCTGGGGAAACAGCCAGGGAAGCGAGACACCCTTGCGGGTGATGACCAGCCACCCTGGGATCGGCCCAGCAGTGTCATCCTCGAGGGCCGGGAAGAAGAGTGAGCAGAGGAAGAACCAGAACACGATCTGAACGAGGAGTGGGATATTCCGGATCGACTCGACAAAGAACGTCGCCACCTTGGACAGAAGCCAGTTCGACGAGAGCCTCGTGATCCCGACTACCACCCCGAGGAAGGTGGCGGCGATGATCCCCGACGCGGTGATGCGCAGCATGTTGACGATGCCGGTGGCGAAGACCTGGAGTCCGGAGGTTGGTCTCGTGTAGATGCCCTCGGACAGCTGGATGCCGGGGGGATCAGTGAGCAGATCCCAATCGAAAGAAAGGCCCTGGGCACGCATATTGCCCATCGCCGTTGAGATGAGCAGCCATCCGAACACCACCACCGCGGTGAAGACGCCGATCTGCGCAGCCCACTTGAGGAAGGTGGCGTTTCGCCAGACTGGCGGCTTGGTTTGTGGTGCGATCGATGTCGACACTCAATCGTCCTCTGTAAAGGTGGGGGCGCTGATGCGCCCCCACCATCGTGCTACTTCTAGCGGGCGGGCGGCGCGTAGAGCAGACCGCCATTGGTCCAGAGGTCGTTGAGACCACGCTCGAGACCGAGCGGGCGAAGGTGCCGGTCGAACACCTCGCCGTAGTTGCCGACCTGCTTGATCACCTGATAGAAGGCGTCTGCAGGCAAGCCCATCTTGGTCTGCAACTCATCCTCGGTACTGCCCAGCAGACGAGCGATCTCACCATCGGGCGGATTAGCCAGGACGGTGTCGACATTGCCGGAGGTGATTCCACGCTCTTCGGCGATGATCATCGCGAAGATGGTCCACGTCACGACGTCGCCGAAGCGGGACTGGTTGGCTTTCCAAGCCGGACCAAGCGGCTCCTTCGAGAGGGGCACGGATGGGAAGATCACCCAGCTGTCACCCTCGGGATCGGTGGCCTTGCGAGATACGAGGCCGGAGCCATCCGTCGTGACCACGTCGCAGGCCCCCGACTTGAAGTTCTCCATCACGATGTTGAAGTCCTCGAAGGTACTCAACGTGATGGTTATCCCCAATGCGGCTGCCGCTTCGGAGATGTTCTTCTCGGTGGTGGTGCCGGCATTCGTGCAGACCACCGCCCCGTCTATCTCGGCCAGAGCCGAGCCTGACGAGAAGCCGTCTGCAGACTTGGCCATCACCTGCTGGCCGTCGTAGTAGGTGGTGGGCGCGAAGTCGAGACCGAGGTCGGTGTCGCGGCTCTGGGTCCACGTGGTGTTGCGGCTCAGGACATCGATCAGGCCAGATGCAACAGCCTCGAACCGTGCAGCTGCCGTGAGTGCCTCGAACTTGACAGCATCCGCACTCCCGAAGATCGCCGCGGCGACGGCCCGGCAAAGGTCGGTATCGAATCCGACGAACTCGCCGGCTGTGTCCTTGAACCCGAAGCCGACAAGGGTCTCGTTGACGCCGCAGTTGAGCGTTCCCCGTGCCTTGACGGTCTCGAGGAGATCGTCGCCGGTTTGGGCACCCGGAGTAGTGCCACCGTCGGGCGGAGCCACCGTGGTAGCGCCATCCGGCGGGGCGGTGGTCGTCGTCTCTTCGGCTGTGGTGCCGCACGCGGCGAGCACCAGAGACAGCACTGAGATGACGAGAACCAAACGTTTCTTCATTACGTTGTCCTCCCGAACTCGTTGAGCCCGCACTAGGCAGGCAGGCCGACCCTAATCCCCGCACGGGGGGCGAAGTCAAGAAATCCGAGGATTTCTGAGGGTGAGCTTCAGGCCTCGAGAGCGCGAAAGTGGAGCAGAGCCGTTTCGGTGATGGTCTCCACGTCGAGCCCGACAGCCTTGATCACCGAGGTGGACGATCCCGCAGGCAGGAACAGGTCGGGAAGGCCGATCATTCGCACACGATCCGCGAGTCCCACCGTCGAGAGGCTCTCGAGCACCGCGGCGCCGAAACCACCGGCGGTGACGTTGTCCTCGATGGTGATCGTCAGCCGGTGGGCGCCCACCCAATTGGCGAGACGGCCATCCAGAGGCTTGACCCAACGGGCATTCACGACGGAACACGAGATGCCGTGCTGTTCGAGGGTCGCCGCCGCCTTGTGCGCGGTCTCGACAAGTCGCCCAGCAGCGAGGAAGAGCACATCTTCGCCGGAGGCGATCTCCTCCCAGAGTCCAATGGGAACAGGGTCGACGGGCAAGACCGGCAAACCCGCCGCAGAGGCCTTCGGGTACCGGATGGCGACCGGTCCGTCGTTGTGGAGGGCGGTCTCGAGCATCCCGCACAACTCCTCGGCATCGGCGGGTGCGCCGATGACCATGTTGGGGATCATTCGCAGGTAACCGAGATCGAGTGCCCCGTGGTGCGATGGACCGTCGGGTCCGGTGACCCCGGCCCGATCGAGGAGGAACACGACGGGAAGATCATGCAGCGCAACGTCCATGGCGACCTGGTCGAAGGCTCTCTGGAGAAAGCTGGAGTAGATGGCGACCACCGGCCGCTTGCCGGCCATCGCCAGCCCTGCCGCCAGGGTCACCGCGTGCTGCTCGGCGATGCCGGTATCGATGACCCTCTCGGGGAACTCCTCCGC
>JBFGRR010000106.1:0-6092 GCA_041567215.1 Acidimicrobiia bacterium
CCACGAACGGGGCATCCGCTGCACAGAGCCTGCGCAGCAGCCAGTTCGCTCGGTTGCTCCGAGAAGAACAACTCGTGCCGGCCCGAATCCACACAGTTTCCGTTTGCTAGAAGTTCGTTCATGTTCTCTCCGGTAGGGGTGTGGCGGCCCAAACAAAAGGACCGCCGGGTGATGGTTCGGCGGTCCTGCGGAGAGATCTGTCGTCTAAGAAGTCACTCGTTGGGCCGCCTGGATGCGGTGGAGCCAGAGACGGACCACCGCGCGCGTCCGAACCCGGTTGCCGGGTTGGATGGGATGGGGATCGTCATCAGCCTCATCATGTCGTCCTGTCGAGCGATCGGGACAAAGTAGAGAGCGGGAACCGCGGCTGTCAAGGGATTAATCGATCCTGACGCGCCAGCGGTCCAGCAGACTCGAGGCTTCCTGGGGTCCCCACGATCCTGCCGGATACTCATGGACCTCGTCACCGTCGAGGATCAACTGGATGATTCGCCACGCCTCTTCGGTCTCGTCGCCTCGAACGAACAACGTCTGATCACCGATCAGCAGATCCTCGAGGAGGGTGTCGTAGGCATCAGGCAGGGACCCGAACGCATCGGCATAGCGGAACCGGAGCGAACGGGAGCGAACGTCGCTCACCCCACCCGGCGACTTGACGTCGAACATCAAGTCGAAGCCCTCATCCGGCTGAAGGGTGATGTACAACTCGTTTCCGTTCACCTGGCCTTCGCCATCGGCATCGAACAGGGACACCGGAGGCTGTTTGAAGGTCACCGCGATCTGGGTGAGCCGATCGGGCAGACGCTTGCCTGCTCGCAGGACGAACGGGACGCCTCGCCAGCGCCAGTTGTCGATTGCCACCCTCAGGGCGACGAAGGTCTCGGTCGTCGAACCGGGGCCCACTCCGCCCTCTTCGAGATAGCCGGCAACGTCATGGCCATCGATTTCGCCGGCCGTGTACTGGCCCCTGACCACCGCTTCCGGGCCGATCGGATAGATCGACCGGAGAGCCTTCACCTTCTCGTCTCGGATCGAGTCGGGGTCGAGACGTACCGGTGGTTCCATGGCCACCAACGCCAGGAGTTGGAGCATGTGGTTCTGAACGATGTCACGCACCATGCCGGCCTTGTCGAAGTAGCCGGCCCGTCCCTCGATACCGATCGTCTCGGCCACGGTGATCTGGACCGATTCGATCCGGTCACGGTTCCAGCTCGATTCGAAGATCGGGTTGGCGAAGCGGAACACCAACAGGTTCTGCACGGTCTCTTTGGCGAGGTAGTGATCGATCCGGAAGATCTGATCCTCCGAGAACCGGGCGTGAAGAGACCGGTTGAGCTCCTCGGCCGACTCGAGGTCGACGCCGAAAGGCTTCTCGATCACCAGCCGAATCCAGCCGCTCGCACTATCCAACCCGCTGCCTGCCAGACCCTCGAGAGTCCCTTCGATCGCCTCGGGCGGAATCGCCAGGTAGAAGGCCCGATTGCCGGGGAGCCCGTGGGCGCTCTCGAGACCGGCGATCCGATCGGCCAACCCGTCGAATCCTTCGGAAAGGCTCTGATACGAAAGGCAGTCGAGGCACCACTCCTCGATCTCTTCACGGTCGAACCCGGCCTCGGTGAAGGCCTCAACGGCCATCTGCCGGAAGTCCTCGTCCGATCTCCGGGAGTTCCCTACACCGAGCACATGGGTGCGATCTTCGAAGCCCCGTGACCGTAGGAGGCGGAACAGCGCAGGTAGGAGTTTCCGCCGGCTCAGGTCGCCGGTGGCGCCGAAGAGAACGAGCAGGTGCGGATCGATCGGGACGGAGCCGGTCACCACAGGCCCTCGACGAGCTCTGACAAACCCGCCATCCGGTCGCCCCCGAGAGAAAGTGAGAGCGCTCGCCTGCCCGCATCCTGCAGGGCCAGCAGATCCCCGCGAGCCTGGGCGGCGATGATCTGACCAAAGGTGTGATCGGTCTCCGGAACCGCGAGGTCGAACCCGGGCTCGTCGACCAGTTGGATGAAGACTCCGGAGTTCGGACCACCCTTGTGGAACTGTCCGGTGGAGTGGAGGAAGCGCGGTCCCCATCCCAGGCTCACCGACACACCGGTGCGGCCTTCGATCGCGGCCCTGAGCGACTCGAGGCCGTCCTCGAGATCCGACGATGGCGGCAGATAGGCGTGGATCCCGACGTAGTCGCCGGCTTCGACCCCATCGATCAGCCTCTGGAGATCTGCAACGCCGGTCGGCTCCGCCTGGGAAGAGGCGCCGCTCTCGGCCATCGCCTTCCGGGCAAACACCTTTGCCGACTCGACGTTCGGCTGGTCGAAAGGGTTGACCCCGAGGACCTCACCCGCCACCGCGGTCGCCACCTCGGTCCGGAGCATCTCCGCTCCGATGCCGTACCGATCGCCGACCTCCACCAGCGGGCCCGACCCGGCTTCGACCGATTCGCCGGCAAGACGAAAACGAAGGTGGGAACGATCGAACGACGCATCCGCGGATCCGCCGGCGATGGGCAGGAGGCCGGTTCCCTCCTTCCCGAGACTCTCGGCCACCAGCTGC
The DNA here is from genome assembly GCA_041567215.1 of Acidimicrobiia bacterium. GTDB lineage: Bacteria > Actinomycetota > Acidimicrobiia > Spongiisociales > ZC4RG35 > JBFGRR01. Next base: position 2,548 of record JBFGRR010000106.1, read on the forward strand.
TCGAGCCAGGCCGGGAATGCAGCGAGCCCCGGGGATGTGTGCACGTGGAGCTTGTCTCTCCCATCGAGCACCAGGGCCCCCCAGGTCAATCCGAGCGACACGGCAGACTCGCGGCCCTCACCCGTGGCGATCGAAGCGGCGGATGCGAGCAGCCGACGCACGTCCACCCCGATCAGCGCCGCAGGAATCAGGCCGAAATGGGAAAGCGCAGAGAAGCGCCCCCCAATGTCGGGAAACGCACGGACTACCGCCCTGAACCCTCGTTCGATTCCCAGCTTCTCGAGACCCGATCCAGGATCGGTTATCGCCAGGAATCGGGATCCGTCCCCGCCTGTCAGGTCCCAGAAGGAACGAAAGAAGGAGATCGTCTCGATGGTCGAACCGGACTTGGACGATACGACGAAGATCGCCGATCCCGGATCGATCCTGTCACGCAGCGCGGCCACTGCCTCGGGATGCGTCGAGTCGATGAGGTGCAGGAAAGGGTGACCGGTCGAAGAACCGAACGTGCTCGAGAACACCTCGGGGGCAAGGCTCGAACCTCCCATGCCGCAGAGCACGACATCGGTCACACCGTCGGCCTCGACCCCTGCAACCAACTCTTCTATCCGACCCAATTCATCGGCCATGGTCTCGTGGAGTCGCAGCCACCCGAGGCGATCGGCGAGATCCGGGGTCGATACATCCCCGGACCACACCGTCGGATCTCCACTCCAGAGCCGTTCCGACAGCCCGTGGCGCCGCCACCGGCGTACGGATGATTCGAATGCAGCAGACCCTGGCAGTGAGAAGTCCATCCGGGCAGTATGCCAGCCGGGGTCAGCCGGGGTCTTGGGCCGCCATGACGGGGAACCCGCGCGATGAGGGGCTACCAGCCTCCGCCGCCACCGCCTCCGCCGCCGCCGCCTCCTCCACCCGAGAACCCGCCGCCTCCCCCACCGGAGCTCGGGGGTGTGAACGCTCCTGACAGAGCCGACTGCATCCCGGCGAATGCGTTGGCCGTATGGCCACCGGTGTAGCCGTGATTGCCGTACCAGTAGATCGACGAATTGGTCTCCAGGTCTGGAGGCGCCATGAGACGGGCGTGCTCGAGCACCTCCTCGGCCACTCCGAACACGATCGCATAGACCAGGAACCGGTCCCACAGGTCGAGAGAGATCACCGGGGCTTCCTCCAGACGGCTGAAGTCCGAAAGGTATCGCTCGAAGGCCGCCCAGCGTGCTGCTTCCAATGCTCCCGCCTTCGTCCTCCGCACCCGCACCCTCCTGAAGGCGAGCACAGCCGTGAGGATCAACCCGCCCAGGATCATGCCACCGATGACAAGGGCGGCGATGGTCCCACCGCCTGGACGGGAACTCAGAAGGCGCGGCAGCAGAAAGACCGAGCCGGCCACCAGAGCTGCCAGAGCCAGAACGGTGCCCAGCGCCACGGCATTGCCAGAGGTGTCGAGCAGACCCGCTCGTGCCACTGCCCCCTTCGTCCGCTTCCGGAAGACTTGGTAGGTCTCGGCGTTGGAGGCGGCATCTTCCCGGATGCCGGCCTTGAACTCGTGCAAGGGGCGGGACTGACCGTCGAGGACCCGGCCCACAACGGTCATCACCGACTGCTCGAAGTCCCGCAAGCCCGTCTGTTTCTCCCCCTCGGAGAGGACGAGGTCGGTGATCGTCTCGCTCCTCAGACCACCCCAGGTAGATCGCTCCACCTGCGACGGCGCGGCATCGATGGCCCCTTTGCGGATCAGGTCGAAGAGGGTGGCGGTGAACTCCCTCTCCGTGGTCGCACCTTGGGAGATGAGCACGCCGACCTCGGCTGGAGACAGGTCTGAGGGTGGTTCCTGCTCATACTCACGGTCGTAGGAGATCCGTGGCTCTCGCCCGAAGCGAACGTAGGTCAGGCCACCCAGGCCGAGCACCAGGGCAATGGCGATGCCGATTCCCCAGGTCAGCCCGACCCTGGTGGCGCGGGCTGCTTCCTCGGCGTTGCCGGCGAAACCGGCCTCCTCGTCGAGGATCGACGGGAGCCCGGGACCCGCAACGACGGAGGCTCCCGACGTCCCGGTCAACAGATTCGCCGGGAACACGACTCTGATCTCCACCCACTGTTCCGGCCCGATCTTGCTCGCCTGTAGCGACGGGGAGATCCCGTCGTCACCGAGGGAGGTGATGCCTTCCACCCCGAACGGATGGCCCCAGACGAAAACCTCGCCGGGTTCGGCGCCCGACGGCAGGCTCACCGCGGCCTCCAGCCTTCCGAGGCCGACGGCCCACTGGTCCCCCCACACCTGGAGGTTCACGTCGACGACGTCGTCGTAGGCGACCGCCAAGCCGCTGAAGCGGTAGCTGATCTTGAACACGCGCTCCTCATCGGCGGCCGAGTAGTGCCACACGATGCGCACGAAGTCCTTGAACCGTGCCACGCCAAATGTGCCAGGCGGTGATGTGCAACCGAGTTCGGTGCAGGCGCCAAACACATACTGGATCTCTTCACTGCCAACCGCGATGTCGGTGATCGCCTCCCCGGGACCAAGGGGGATGTCGCGGTAGGCGCCAGAGAAGCTCCCCGAGAAGCTGAAGGTGAGCGCCTCGGTGATCGCCAACGACCCGTCTGGCTGAACCGCAACGTCGATGCTGGCCTCAGAGATCCAGAGGGACTTGGCGGATGCCGTGGTGGCCGGCCCGAAGACCAGGACCCCGACGACCAGCAGCCGGAGCAGCAGTCTCAAGTCAGAACTCGACCGTCGGGGCCTGTCCGGCTTCCAGGCCGGCATCGAAGAACTCCCTGGCAGTGAACCCTGTCGCTGCGGCGACGAGGTTGGTCGGGATCTGCTGAACCTTGTTGTTGTAGGTCAGGACGGTGTCGTTGTAGATCTGGCGTGACACCGAAATCTTGTTCTCCGTCACTGCCAGCTCATCCTGCAGGTTCTGGAAGTTCTCGGTGGCCCGCAGCTCGGGATATGCCTCCGCAACCGCGAAGAGCTGGCGAAGAGCCTGCGTCAGGAAACCCTCAGCCTGCCCCTGCTCGGCAGGTCCGCTGGCCGCCTGAGCGGCATTGCGCGCCTCGGTGACGGCTTCGAAAGTCTCCCGCTCGTGAGCGGCGTATCCCTTGACCGTGGCGACGAGGTTGGGAATGAGGTCGTAACGACGCTTCAGCTGGACCTCGACTTGGCCCCATGCGTTGTCCACCCGGTTGCGGTCACGAATCAGACCGTTGTAGATGACCACAAACACGACGACGAGAAGTCCCAGAACTGCGAAGAAGATGATCCAACCCATGATCCGATTGTAAGGCGGAGGTCTGTTGCCAAGACGCCTTCGCAAGCCGGCGACCGATCCAATCCGATAGCGAGGCGGGGTAGTGTCGAGTCACTATGCGATTCATCAAGTCCCTGCTGAAGTTCTGGCTCTTCGTCTCCGCCATCGGTGCCGCCGCGGCCCTCCTGGCGAAGAAGAGGCTGCCGGTTGCCGACGACCCGGAGACAGACGAACTGAAGCTCGTGGCGATCTTCGACGCGTGCGAGGTCCGCAGCACGGCGTCCGCTTTCAAGG
>JBFGRR010000107.1:0-6046 GCA_041567215.1 Acidimicrobiia bacterium
ATGGGCTCGATAGCCGAGATTCTCAGGGTCTTCGACCTGCCGATGAGCTTCCCGGAAGTCGCGGCGCTACAGACCGCGGTCCGGGGCCGCTCGATGGACTTCCTGCTCGCTGCAGAGGACTACGGGTACTCGCCCGACATCTGCGGGTACGTCAAGGTGGATGCAGGCCTGCACATAACCGGGAGGAACCATCCTCAGGGCAAGCTGCCCAAGCCCGCCATCGTGGTCGCCACAAACATGTGCAACACCTACATCAAGTGGGCCGAGATCTGGGAGCGGATGTACGAGTGCCCCGTCTTCGTGCTCGACCTCCCCGGCTGGCGAGGCAGCGGTTTCGAATACGGCCTCGATGGAGCGACTTTCGAGAGCGACCGCCGCTACGTGGAGGGCCAGCTCCGGGAGTTGATCACCGTCTGTGAAGAGGTCACCGGACTCGAGTTCGACATCGACAAGCTCCGCGAGATCATGCTCGAAGTCAACCGGATGTCGGGGCTGTATCAGGAGATCATCGCCCTGAACGAGAACCGGCCCGCCCCGTTCAACGCGGTCACCGAAGGCATCAACTACATGGGAATCGCCAACGCGTTCAGGGGGTCTCCCGAGGGCAATCTGTTCATGGAGACGGCACTGGCGGAGCTCAGGGAGAGGGTCGCCCTAGGGCAGGGCGCCATCGCCGAGGAGAAGTTCAGGCTGATGCTGGTTGGCACCGCCTGCTACAGCAATTTCCGGGACTTCAACCGCCTCTTCGAGCAGTGGGGCGGTTCGTTCGTCGCCAGCGAGTACATGTCGTACGCCGGTGGCGGGATCGACAGGGGCATCCAGTACGACGTGTCCCGCCCCCTCGAGTCGCTGGCCGAGCAGATTCTGGTCACCGCTCAGCCGTCGATGAGCGGCATCTTCCACTCACACGACTGGCTGGCCCAGCAGTTCGAGCGTTTCTCGGTCGATGGCATCTGTTTCCACGGCGTCAAGTCCTGCCGCACCACCTCGACCGGTCTCCCGGACACTCGGGAGTGGTTGTTCAAGAACATGGACATACCCGGGCTGTTCATCCAATCCGACCTGGTGGATTCGCGACTGTGGGCGGAGGCACAGCTGAAGAACAGGGTCGACGCGTTCTTCGAGTCACTCGAGAGCCGGCGTGCGCTGGCGGGGAGGTAGGAGATGCTCGTTGCCGGCATCGATATCGGATCGACCCAGACCAAGGCCGTAGTCCTCGACGAGGATCGGAAGATCATCGGGCGGGGCTTGACGATGACCGGAGCCAAGCTCTCCGAGGCCGGTGACTACGCGTTCGCCGTCGCCCTCGAGGAGGCGGGCGCCACCCGCGACGACGTCGCTGCGATCATCGGCACCGGATACGGCCGCTTTCGCGTCGACTTCGGCGAAGTCCAGGTCACCGAGATCTCTTGTCACGCCCGTGGAGCCGTTCACCTCTTCCCCAACACCCGCAGCGTCCTGGACGTCGGAGGCCAGGACACCAAGGCGATCAAAGTGGGAGCTGCCGGCGAGGTTCTCGACTTCTGCATGAACGACAAATGTGCCGCGGGCACCGGCCGCTTCCTGGGTGCAGCCTCGGAGGCTCTGGAAACACCTCTCGGAGAGCTGGGACCACTAGCCCTCACCGCTCGCCATCCCGTCAAGATGACCACGACGTGCACCGTGTTCGCCGAATCCGAGATCCTCGGATGGATGGCGCGAGGCCGCAAAGTCGAAGACGTCGTCATGGGTGTACACACCGCCATCGCGGCTCGCTCGGTCTCCCTCCTGCGAAGGGTGGGAGTCGAACCCGAGGTCACCTTCACCGGGGGAGTGTCGAGAAACACGGCCATGGTCCAGCTCGTCGAGGAGTTGACGGATTCGCCGGTCAACGTGAGCGAGGAGTCCCAGTACTGCGGCGCGCTGGGGGCGGCTCTGTTCGCCATGGACAGGGTGCTCGCCGGGACCGCCGGAGGTGCACGATGAGCCTCATCGCCGGTATCGACCTCGGCTCGACATACACGAAGTTCATCGCCATCGACGATGAGGGATCGGTCGTGGCCCGGGCCACCCGTCCCACCGGATTCAACTTCCCGAGAGCAGCCGAGCAGGTTGCGGCCAACGGACTGGCGGACGCCGGATACGAACGCGGGGACGTGGGCTATCTGGCGACGACGGGGTTCGGGCGTTACGCCATTCCCGACCGGGACATCGCCATCACCGAACTCACCTCACATGCCTACGCGATCCACACGCTCCTGCCCGAGGTGAGGACGGTCCTCGATGCGGGCGGCCAGACCACCAAGGCGATCAAGGTGGACGAGAGCGGACGGGTCAAGACGTTCCGGCTCAACGACAAGTGCGCCGCCGGAGCGGGCGCCTTCCTGGAAAAGACCCTCCGCTACATGGGCCTAGATACCGAGCACCTGAGTCTGCTGGCGGACACGGCGACCGATCCGGTGACCGTCTCGAGTGTTTGCGCGGTGTTCGCCGAATCCGAGGTGATCAACCATCTGACCGAGGGTCGAAGCGTCGAGGACGTGAGTGCCGGGGCTGTCATCGCCCTCGCCGGTCGCGCAGCTCAACTGGTCAAGCGGGTTCAGGCCGAACCACCGTGCGCCCTGACGGGAGGCCTCACCAAGGTCGGCCTCATGCCCGAAGAATTGGAGCGAATCCTCGGCTTCGACTTCATCATCCCCGCCGACGACCTCGGCATGTATGCCGGGGCTTACGGGGCAGCCCTCTTGGGCCGACAGAGGCAGAAGAAACAAGCAATGGCAGTGACCGCATAGGAGAACCACCTGTGAAAGTCGTCCAGGAACGCCGTCCACTGCCGGTGCGACAACGAGATCGGATATGACACCCCGCTTCCTGAGCGCCTCGGAGGCGGTGGCCGAACTCATCGAACCGGGCCTCTCGCTCGGCGTCGGAGGCATGCACAGCACGGCGGCCCCGATGGCGGTGGTCGAAGCAGTCGTCCGTTCCCGAATCGAAATCGGGATGCTGGTGACGAGTCCTTCGACCTCGATCCAAGCGGACCTGCCCATCGCGGCCGGACTGGTGCGACAGATCCTCAGTCCTTACGTCGGTTTCGAGCACCTCGGACTGGCACCAGCCTTCCGGAGGGCGGCCGAGGCCGGGGAACTGGAGATCCTCGAATGCGATGAGGGCTCGATGACCCACGCTCTCTATGCCGGTGCGGGAGGGCTGCCATTCATCCCCTGTCCGCCCGGCGTGGAACTCACCGACGTGCCAGGTGCAAACCCCGCCTATTACCGCCGGACCGTCGATCCCTTCGACGGCATCGAGAAGGTGGTGGTCCCGGCGATCCGCCCGGATGTCTCCGTCATCGCCTGTCTGGAAGCCGACCATGACGGCAATGTGGCATTCGGCCGGTTCCCGTTCACCGACCGACTCTTGGCCCTGGCCGGGCGCAAGCTCATCGTGCAGGTTGAGCGTGTGGTGGATCGGATCACTCCCGGTGAGTCGCTGCCCGCCTTCCTGATCGCTGCGATCGTGGTGGCACCCGGCGGATGTAGACCCACGGCCTCGCCGGGTCTCTATCCGGCCGACGAGGACGGCCTACGGGCCTGGATCAGGGCGGCCCGAACGCCCGAAGGTGCCGCCGCCTACATCGAGGCGCTCTCATGAGCGACTACAGCCCGACCGAGATGCTGGTGGTTGCCATGTCCCGCGCCTTCCGGGACGGCGAGGTGATCGTGATGGGAGCGGTGCCGGCCGTGCCCCTGGCGGCGTGCCGGCTCGCCAAGGCCCTGCACGCACCCGGCCTCACCTACATCGTCGGGGGAAGCGGGACCGTCAATCCGACTGCGTTTCCCTCGTCCTCGTGTGATCCGTCGCTCGCAACAGGCGTGGTTGCACTGCCGCTCACCGACGTCGTTCTCCTCGAAGGACGAGGAGACATCCTGGACGTGTTCTGCGCGGGCGGCCTGCAGATCGACGCCTACGGCAACTGCAACCTCACCGCGGTCGGTGATTGGGCGAGACCTGATCTGCGCGGCCCCGGATCGGTCGGCTTGCCTTTCCTCCCTGCCACCAGGCGATCGGTGATCTACACGGCCACCCACAACCCGAAGACGCTCGTCGAGAGGGTCGACTTCGTGAGCGGACCGGGCCATCCGAGAGAGGCCGGGGATCGTCGCCCCTACCAGCAGGAGGGTCCGAGCCTGGTGGTGACGCCGATGGCGAATCTCGGTTTCGACCCCGAAAGTCACCGCATGCGACTTCAGTCCGTGCATCCCGGGCACACAGAATCAGAGGTGCGGGATGCGACCGGGTTCGACCTCGGTTCGGGCTATCCGGTTGCGGCCACCACGGCGCCCTCGGATCGAGAGTTGAACCTTTTGCGCGAGATCATGGCCTGAGAGGAGAAGCAGATGGAGTTCGAGGATCGGGTGGTGCTGGTCACCGGCGGAGCCAGCGGGATCGGCAAGGCCGTTGCCGAGGCGTTCGCCACCGAGGGAGCGCGTGTCGCCGTCGCCGACATCGACGAGGCGGGGGCGGCCTCCGTGGCAGGCTCGATCGAGGGCCTGGCCGTTGCGATGGATGTCAGCGATCCATCCATGGTCCAGTCCGGCGTGGGCGAAGTGCTGGCGGCCTTCGGACGTATCGACATCCTCGTGAACGTGGCCGGCTGGGACCGGATCATGCCCTTCGTCGACACCACCGAGGAAATGTGGGACCGGGTGATCGGCATCAACTACAAGGGCGTTCTCGCCACCTGCCACGCCGTGCTCCCGCACATGATCGAGCAGAGGTCCGGCGTGATCGTCAACACCGCCAGCGAAGCGGGCAGGTCGGGGTCGTCGGGCGAGGCGGTGTACTCGGGAACCAAGGGCGCGGTGATCGCATTCAGCAAGGCGATCGCCCGTGAGTCGGCGCGCTACGGCATCCGGGTCAACACAGTGGCTCCCGGTCTCACCGACACGCCGCTGCTGCAAGGCATGATCAGCGACGGAAACGACCAGTTGATAGACGCGATCGTGCGGGCAACGCCGATAAGGCGGCTCGGCACGGTGGAGGAGGTGGCCGCAGCCATCCTCTTCATGGCATCTGACAGGGCGAGCTTCATCACGGGCCAGACGCTCGGCGTCGGCGGCGGCCTGGTGATGATGTAGGTGAGTGACATGAAGAAGACCCTCCGGCCTCCCGAACTCGGCGAGAAGCTGACCGAGAAACAGATCCATCTGGTGAGGACCACCTACCAGGCGATCAGTGAGAAAGGCGCCCACCGAATCAGTCTCCAGGACATCGCCACCGCTGCCGGGGTGAGCAAGGGCATCCTCCTCTATCACTTCGGTACCAAGGACGAGCTGATCCTGCGCACCATGCAATGGGTTCTCTCCCGAACCGAGACGAGAATCCGGGAGGCGATCGCCAGCGTACCGGCACCCAGGGAGCAGGTCCTGGCGATGGTCGACGTCATCTATAGCCATCCCGAGGCGAACCGGCGCTTCTATCTGACCTACCTCGACCTCCTCGAGCACTCGGTGAGGATGGACGACTTCGGCAACCTCGCGTCCACATTTCGCGGGATCGTGAACTCCCTCTACCAGGAGGTCGTCGAGGCCGGCGCCGCCTCGGGTGTGTTCCGTGTGCGTGACGCGAAAGAGGCGTCGGTGACGGTGCGAGCGATCGTCGATGGGATGTTCCTTCAGTGGCTGGGCGAGAAGGACTGGAAGCGTGCGCACCGGGCTTACAAGGAGGCCTGCAAGCGGGCGATCCTCGCTTATCTCGGTGCCGAAACCGAGGAGTTCCGCGACTGGAAGGGTGCCGTCGCCCCCTGGACCTGAGGGTCCATGGATGGCGCCTAGCCGCGCACGTCGCTCCATCGCAGTTCGGTGGCGAGGGGTTCGCCGGACTCGAATCTGTCGAGGTTGTCGATAGTTGTGGCAGCGATCTGCTCCAGGGCGTTCTTGGTGAAGAAGGCCTGGTGCCCGGTGACGATCACGTTCGGAAACGTCAGCAACCGGGAGAACACATCGTCGGTGATCACCTGATCAGACAGGTCCTCGAAGAAGAGGTCCGCCTCCTCTTCGTACACGTC
>JBFGRR010000108.1:0-5929 GCA_041567215.1 Acidimicrobiia bacterium
CATCCAGGTGGCTAGAGCCATCACCTCCTCCTTCCCGGCGGTGGGATAGAACCGGATGCCCCCCTTGCCGGGGCCGCGAATGCTCGAATGGAGGACCCGGTAGCCGGTGAACATCTTCACCGATCCGTCGTCCATCAGCACCGGAAGCGCCACTTCGAGGGTGTGCTCCGGTTCGAACAGGAACTCGGAGATCCCCTCCCAATCGGTGAGATCATCCAGGAATGGAGCCGAACGGTCGAACTGGATACGTGCGATCAGATGCGGGTTGAGGTCTTCAACCCTGTCCACAGTGGTCACCACCTGTTGGCCTCCTTGGCCGTATAGATCACGGGTTAACCGCCCGGCAGGTGGTTTTCCAGGGCCGGAAGCCCCCACTCTCACATTGGTGGGAGGCGCCGGCGGCCTGACTCGCGGGAACACGAGGCGTCGAACCGTGGTTCACATGACAATGGACATCGCCAAAGCGCTCGCTCAGGGCGGCATCGCCGATATGACTACGGTGGGACGCAAGAGCGGGCTGCCGCGACGAATCGAGATCTACTTCCACAACCTCGACGGTGTGCTCTACATCGGCGGTAGGCCGGGACGAAAACGCGACTGGCTGGCGAATCTCGTCGCCAATCCCGCCTTCACCCTCCATCTCAAGCGGGGTGTGAGCGCCGATCTGCCTGCCAGGGCCATCGTGGTGAGCGATCCCGACGAACGGCAAGGCATCTTGTTCAGAATGCTCACCGAGAGCTGGGGATCCGATCCGGACAAGGCTCGCCAGGCGCTCCCGGTCTGGGTCGAACAGTCGCCGTCGATCCGCTTCGAGACGGCAACCGGGGCATGAGGAAACTCCTCTGGCCCCTGATACTGGTCGCGGGCGCGGTGAAGCTCGCCCCGGAGGTGCTCAAGCGGACGATGGCGCCGCCGCAACGCCCGCAGCCCCACACACCGGAGGACCTCGGCCTGCCTGCGGAGGAGCTCGCCTTGAGCAGTGTCAACGGCACTGAACTGCGGGGATGGTTCATACCCGTGAAGGGCCGGGCGCCGGCGGTGGTCGTCCTCCATGGCTGGGGTGCGAACTCTTCCCTGATGCTTCCACTCGCCAGGCCCCTTCACAGAGCCGGGTTCCATGCCCTCTTCCTCGACGCCCGCAACCACGGGCGGAGCGAGCACGACGACTTCTCGTCCATGCCTCGCTTCGCCGAGGACCTGGAAGTGGCTCTCGAGTGGCTACGTGCGCGTGACGAGGTCACCCGGATCGGTGTGATCGGACACTCCGTGGGAGCCGGTGCGGCCCTGCTGGTCGGATCGCGGAACCCGCTTCCAGCCGCCATCATTTCGGCCTCCTCCTTCGCTCACCCGGGCCGATTGATGGCGACACAAGGCCCGCTGGCGCGTGCCCCCCTCCCGTTGAAAGCCGGCTTGCTGAGAACGATCGAGAGGACGATCGGGCACCCGTTCGATGAGATCGCCCCCGAATCCACGGCGAGGCGGGTCAATGTGCCGTTGTTGCTCATCCACGGCGACTCCGACTCGGTCGTCCCCGTGGCCGACGTCCACCGCATCGCCGAGGCAAACCCCCAGGCCGAGGTTCTGATCATCCCCGGGGCCGACCACGGGTCACTCGAAGCCTTCATCCCCTACATGGACCGCCTGACCGGATTCCTGACCCGACACCTCGGGGGTTAGCGCGCCTCGGCAGCCCTGACTATTCGGCGGGCCATCCGCCCGAAGATGGCTGCGTGGAACGGAACCAGGACCAGCCAATAGAGCCGCCCCGACAGCCCTCTCGGCATGAAGTGGGCCGTCTGGCGCAACTCCGCACCACCGGTGCTCGGTACTGCCTCGAAAACCAGCCAGGCCTCGCCTGGCAGCTTCATCTCCGCATACAGCTGGAGCAGACGGCCGGGTTCAACGGCGGCCACCCGCCAGAAGTCGATGGTCTCGCCCAGTCGAACCTCTTCGGGGTGGCGTCTCCCCCGGCGCAGGCCGACCCCCGCCAGCAGTGAGTCGAGCAGACCTCGCAGGGACCAGAGCCAGTTGAGCGTGTAGTAGCCGACGTCACCACCGATGCGGGCAAACGCCCAGAACAGATCTTCCGACGAGGCGGTGGTCGCCACGGTCACGTGGTCGATCTTCATCGTTCCTCCCGCCCAGGAAGGGTCGGTGGGGAGCGGTTGAGCGGGGACCTCCGCCGCATCCGACCACCTGCTCTCGACCTGTCCGGTGTGCACCCTCTGAAGCGCCCTCTGGACCGCCTCCCTGTAGGGGATCAACCCAAGCGAGAGTTGCTCGGCGGCCGAGTTGTCCTCGGCGATCACCTCGACTCGAAGGCTGTCCACCAGAGGCTTGGCAACCCCGGTGGGAAGGGGCGTGACCAGGCCGATCCAGTGGCTCGACAGCCTCGGGGTGAGGACGGGGACCGGCACGATCAGGCGGCGGCGCAAGCCGGCCTCCTCCGCATAGATCCGCATCATCTGTTCATAGGAAAGTTGCGCCGGGCCTCCGATCTCATAGACGTGGGACTCGCGGTCATCGGGGTCGAGCGCATTGGCAAGAATCTCGAGTACGTTTCTGACCGCGATGGGTTGACAAAGGGTGCGCACCCACTTCGGGGTCACCATGGCCGGAAGGACCTCGGTCAGGTAGCGGAGCATCTCGAAAGACACCGATCCCGATCCGATGATCACCGCGGCCCGGAACTCGGTGACCGGCGTCACGCCTCCGGCGAGGATCCCCCCCACCTCCTGGCGGCTGGACAGATGCTGGGACAGATCGTCCTGGCCGAGACCACCGAGATAGACGATCCGGCGCAGTCCGGCCGCGTCCGCGGCCTCCCGGAAGTTGAGTGCGGCCTGCCGGTCGCGCCCTTCGAAATCGGAGCCCCCATCCATCGAGTGGATGAGGTAGTAGGCGAAGTCGCAGCCTTCCATGGCGGGGACGAGCGTCCCTGGGTCGAGGGCGTCTCCCCGGATCACCTCCACTCGGTCACGCCAGGGGTCCTGGTCGAGGCGAGCAGGATCGCGAGCGAGGCAGCGCACGTCGTACCCGGCCGAGATGAGCCATGGGACCAGCCTCCCACCGATGTAGCCGGTAGCTCCGGTAACCAGGACCTTCATGGCGGCGAGGCTAGGGCCGCTCCGGAGACATCGATATTCGGCCCGTGCCCGAGAGTGTGGAATCCGAGCCTGTTACCTCGAGATCGGCTCTCAGCCCACCCGCTCCATGGGCTTGTCGGAGTCGGGCTGGTACACGTAGGGCTCCCGGTTCATCCGCACCACCTTCTGCCAGGGCCTCGTCAGATAGCCGAGGGGCACAGTCACGATGTGGACCAGCCGGCTGAACGGGAAGAGAGCCAGGAAGACGAAGAACGAGAAGGCGTGCAGCTGCAGTACGAACGGCAGCGGAGCGACCAACTCGGGCTGGGGCTGGAGGGTCAACAGCGACCAGACGTAAGGCACGAACACCGAGGTCCCCCAGAACGACCCCCACCGGTAGCCGAGCGCTATCCAGAGTCCGGTCACGACCTGCACCAGGATCAAGGCGAGTACCACGCCGTCCATGACGGATGTGACCGCCTGGATCCGCCGGTTGGTGAGGCGCCGGTAGATGAGCACCACCACTCCGAACAACGCCCACAACCCGAGAGCAAGCCCCGTCGCCTCCAGGAGATACAAGCGAGCAGGGGCGCCGTTCCACAGCTCGAAGCCCCTCGGGACCAGCAAGGCGGCCAGATGCCCGAGCAACACCAGCGAAATGCCCCAGTGGAAGGAGACCGAGCCCCAGAACAACTTGCGACTCTCCAGCAACTGCGAGGAAAGCGCCGAGACCGAGAACGGGTGTCGCCTCCACCTGATCACGCTCACGACGACGGCCAGGCTGATGGCTACGTACGGAAAGACGACGAACAGCAGCTGGTTCATGCCGTAGCTCCTTGTGGGATGTGTGCCTTGACGGCGGCCCCGACCGCCGCAAGGAGGTGCCGGTACGGATTGGACGAATCGGCCTTCTTCAAGTCGTCTTGCATGGCGGCCACGGCCGACGGAAGCACCTCGATCAGGTCGTCGGGAACCTCGCCGGCGGCCGCGACGAGCCGCAGGATCGGTGCGATGTGATCGGGCAATTCACCGCCCTTGTCCACCCCTGCACCGAACATCGCACGCTGGAGATCGGCCATGAAGGCGCCGCGCCGGTAGTTCTCCCCCCAGGCGACATGGCCGACGTAGGGCACGAAAAGTGGTGACAGGTCGAGCGTCCGGGTGTGAAGCTCCTCCCACTCGCCGAGTTCCACGCCGTCGAGGGCGCCCACGAAGCGGACCATCGCCGTGCGCACGGGACCTGCCCCCAGCGTCTCGACCTCTGCCGAGAGGTGCTTCAGCGAGTCGGGTCCGGGGTAAGAGAACCCGTCGGCGACCACCATCAGGTCCTTGATCATGCCCCCCTCCCCGGTGGCTGAACGTACCCGACGCCCGCCGCACCCTTGTGGGCGAGCGGGTCGCCGAGGCTCTCGACCGACATCTCGCGGTGATAGGGAGGCATCACGAAACGTTCCTCGATCGTCGGGATCGTCGTCAGCCGATAGATCGCCTCGACCTCCTCCGGGTTGGTCCCGGCGCTCTCCAGCAGGGCGAGCGTTGCATCGTCGATGACGCCGTCGACGCTCTGACGCCGCTTGTAGATCCTCACGGCGAGCATCTTCCGCAGCACGCGCTTGATCACGTCGACGTTCCCGACCGAGAAGAGATTCGCCAGGTACTCGATGGGGAGTCGAGCCTTGTCGAGCTCATCGAAGAGCTCGAAGTCCACCCTCTCCGTGGGGAGATCGAGCCTGGTCAGATTGCGCTCGATGGTGGAAACGACCGGCGACAGCGGCGGGATGTAGAACATCATCGCCACGGTCCGGAACTCGGCGTGGAGAGGAAGGGCCAGACCCCACTCCTTGACGAACTTCCACGCCGGCGACCGGCGAGCCGATTGAATCCACCCGGAATCGATCCCTGCCGCCTCGGCGGCCTTGACCACCTGCGGGTCCCACGGATCGAGGATGGCGTCCAGCTGTGCCTGAACCAGATCCTCGTCGGGCGCGGCCGCCGCCTCGGTGATCTTGTCCTGGTCGTAGAGCAGAACGCCCATGTAGCGGATCCGCCCGACGCACGAGTGGGCGCAGGCCGGAGCCTGGCCGGTCTCCATGCGCGGGAAGCACAGGATGCATTTCTCCGACTTGCCGGTGGACCAGTTGTAGTAGACCTTCTTGTAGGGACAGGCGGCGACACACATCCGCCATGCCCGGCACTGGTCCTCGTTGACGAGGACGATCCCGTCCTCGCTGCGCTTATAGATCGCCCCGGAGGGGCAGGCAGCGACACAGGCCGGATTCAGACAGTGGTTGCAGATCCGCGGTACGTAGTTGAAGACGACCCTCTCGATCTCCTCCATCTGTGCCCGGACCTCGGGGTCGAGGCCCTCCAGGCTCGGGTCGTTCCTGGCGTACACCTGGGAGCCGCCCAGGTCGTCGTCCCAGTTCGGGCCCGCGGCGATCTCCATCTCATCTCCGGTGACCATCGATATCGGTCGTGCAGTCGGCTGGTGTTCGCCGGCCGGCGCCGTGAAGAGATCGCTGTATGTGAACGTGAACGGCTCGTAGTAGTCGTCCATCTGTGGGAGATCCGGGTTGAAGAAGAGCCTCCCGAGGCCCTTGGCCTTCGAGTGCAACGTCAGCTTGAGACGTCCCTTCTCGTCGCGCTGCCACCCTCCCTGATAGTGGTCCTGGTCCTCCCAGCCGGTCGGGTAGCCCGTCCCTGGCCTGGTCTCGACGTTGTTCCACCACATGTACTCCGCACCCTTGCGGTCGGTCCACAGGTTCTTGCACGCCACCGAGCACGTGTGACAGCCGATGCACTTGTCGAGGTGGAAGAGCATGCTCATCTGGGCTCGAACTCTC
>JBFGRR010000109.1:0-5888 GCA_041567215.1 Acidimicrobiia bacterium
GCCTGATGGTCAGAGGTCGTGCAGGCGGTCAAGACCGACGGTGACACCCGGAAACTCACCGCCACGCCGGACGGCAAGAAGGACGCCCGGCATGAAAGAAACGCGATCGGTGGAGTCGTGGCGGATCGTCAACCCCTCGCCGGCACTTCCGAGGATCACCTCCTGGTGGGCGAGAAGACCGGCGAGCCTCACCGAGTGGACGGGCACCCCCGACACCGTCCCACCGCGGGAGCCGGGCACCGACTCCCTCGGCTCCACCGCCCTCGACTGCTCGGGCCGGGCGGCGCCGATCCTCTCGGCCGTGGCGAGCGAAGTACCCGATGGAGCGTCGGCCTTGCGATCGTGATGCAGTTCTATGACCTCGGCGGCGGAGAAGTGGGGCGCGGCAAGCTCGGCAAATCTCATCATCAGCACCGCGCCTATCGAGAAGTTGGGCACGATCAGGCAGTTGGGCGGACCGCTCCCCCACCCGTCGGCGACCGAGGCGACCCGGGCGGCGTCGAAGCCCGAGGTCCCGACGACGGCGTGAGAACCGTGCGCGCGCCAGCGACTCAGGTTGTCCTCGACGACATCCGGGTTGGTGAATTCGATGACGACATCCGAGCCTTCGAGGCAGGATGGATCGCCGCCGATCTCGACCCCGGCAACGTCCTCACCGGCGTGGAACGGGTCGTAGCCACCCGCGAGTTCCATGTCGTCCTGGCCGGCGACGGTCTCACAGACCAGTCTGCCCATTCGCCCGCCGGCCCCTGCCACACCAACCCGTATCACAGATATCCCTCCAGTTCGGGACCGTCGAACGGGCCCACCGCGCCGAGCACCTTCGGACCGGTCAACAGGGTTCGAGCGATTTCGGCGATGTCCTCCCGGGTGACCGCCTCGATCATGGCGATGCGCTCGTCTACCGACAGGTGCGGGGCGCCGATCATCTCGTCGCGACCCAACCGCACCATCCGGCTGTTGGCGTCTTCCATGGCCAGTGCCAGACCACCCCGCATGGCGCCGCGAGCCCGCTCGTACTCCTCCACCGTGATCCCGTCCTCCACGATCTTGTCGATCTCTGCGTGGATGAGTTCGAGAACGGTGCCCGCCTGATCCGGAGTCGTGCCCGCGTAGACGCCCCAGGCGCCGGCGTCCGCGTACGCGGTGCGGAAGGAGTAGACGGCGTAGGCCAGACCGCGCTCCTCCCTTATGGATGTGAAGAGACGCGAGGACATCCCGCCACCGAGGACGTGGTTGAGGATCTCGAGTGCCCATCTCCTCTCGTCGGCCCGGTGGAGTCCGGCACCCCCGAGTACCAGGTGCGCCTGCTCCGTCGGGCGGCGGACCGCTTTGACCTGGGGGACCACGGAGAGGTCGGCGAACTCGTGATCGACGGGATCGCCGGACCAGTCACCGAACAGTTCCATGACGAGATCGACGGCTGCGCCGTGGGTCACCGAGCCGGCCATGGCGATGACGGTGGACCCCACCCCGTAGCGGCGCTTCCAGTAGCCGTGGATGTCGTCGCGGGTCATGCCCCTGATCGATTCACGGGTTCCCAGAACCGGCGCGGCGAGCGGATGGCCGTCGAAGACCCCGGCCGTGAACGACTCGAAGGCGGTGTCGGCCGGGTCGTCTTCGCTCATGTTGATCTCCTCGACCACCACCTGGCGCTCGGCATCGATCTCGGCGACCCTGAACGCGGGCCGTTGGAGCATCTCGGCGATCATCCCCAGCCCGGACGGGAGGTCGGAGTCGAGAAGCCGCGCCCAGAAGCAGGTGTGGTCTTTGGAGGTGAAGGCGTTGGACTCTGCGCCCATGGCGTCGAATCGTTCCGAGATCACGCGCGAAGACAGCGTCTCGGAGCCCTTGAAGAGGAGGTGCTCGAGGAAGTGAGACGCGCCTGCCTCGTTCGGTTGCTCGTCGCGGGTTCCGGTATCGACCCAGCATCCGACCGCCACGGAGCGGATCGCGGGAACGGTCTCTGTGATGACCTTCAGGCCGTTGGGGAGTGTGGTCAGGTCGTAGTGCACCGGGGCATGGTACGCCGCAGCCGTGGATCGGCCACCTCGGAGCCTCAGACCGGAACCGGCGCGGGCGCGAACTCGCCGGACTCGAGGAAGCGATTGATGTCGGCGGCAGCGCGCCGGCCCGCACCCATGGCGAGGATGACCGTGGCGCCGCCGGTCACGATGTCACCACCGGCCCAGATCCCTTCGCGGGTCGATCGACCCGTATCCTCATCCGCGACCACGGTGCCCCAGCGCGTGTATCCGAGGGTGGGCTCAGTTCTGCGCAGCAGCGGGTTGGCGCCGTTGCCGATCGCGATCACCGCCACGTCGATGGGCATCTCGTAGGTGGCGCCATCGATGGGAACCGGGCTGCGGCGGCCACTCTCGTCGGGCTCCCCCAACTCCATCTCCTGGAGGACTACCGAACGTAGCCAGCCATCGTCGGTGCCGTCGAAGCGGATCGGCGCGGTGAGGAGCTTGAACTCGACTCCCTCGTCTCTTGCGTGGGCGATCTCCTCGATTCGGGCCGGCATCTGCTCCTCGGCGCGGCGGTAGATGAGTACGGCTCGATCGGCTCCCAGCCTCAGCGAGGTGCGAACCGCGTCCATCGCCGTGTTGCCTCCGCCGAACACGGCGACGGTCTTGCCGGCGACCTCGATGATCGGTGTGTCCGAGGATGCCTTGTAGGCCCTCATGAGGTTCACCCGTGTCAGGTACTCGTTGGCGGAGTAGACACCCACGAGGTTTTCACCATCGATGTTGGTGAACTTGGGGAGGCCGGCGCCCACGCCCAGGAAGACGGCCGAATACCCCTCGGCGAAGAGGGCGTCGATCGTCGTGGTCTGTCCGATGACCGCGTTGGTGACGAACTCCACACCGAGCTGCTTCAGGCCGTCGATCTCGGCCCGGACGATCTCCTTGGGAAGCCTGAACTCGGGAATCCCGTACACGAGCACTCCGCCTAGTTCGTGAAGCGCCTCGAACACGGTTACCGAGTGCCCTGCCTTGATGAGATCGGTCGCGCAGGCCAGCCCCGCCGGGCCCGATCCGACCACCGCCACCCGTTTGCCCGTGCTGGTCGCCGGCATCTCCACGACGCCGAGACCATTGACGCGTTCGTAGTCGGCGACGAACCTCTCCAATGCGCCGATCGCCACCGAGTCGCCGGTTCTGGCGAGCACACATGCACCTTCGCACTGGTGCTCCTGCGGGCACACCCGGCCGCAGATCGCAGGCAGCGAGTTGTCGATCTTGACCACCTGAGCGGCCTCTGCGAACTCGCCTTCGGCGACGAGAACCAGGAACTGGTCGATCTTCACGCCGACGGGGCAGCCATCCACACACTTGGCGATCTTGCACTCGAGACAGCGCATCGCCTCGAGGCGGGCCATGTCGGCCGTGAAACCGAGATTGACCTCCTCGAAATTGCGTGCCCGGCTGAGAGGATCCTGTTCGGGAACCCGGTTCCGCGGGATCTTCCGGCGTTCCTTCTTTGAGAGGGTCATTGAGCCATCCAGCGCGCGAAAGCCTCGGCCTTGTCTCGCTCGAAACCGGCGTAGGCGCGGTTGCGACGGGCCAGGAGGCCGAAATCCACCTGGTGGGCGTCGAACTCGGGTCCGTCCACACAGGCGAACTTGGTCTCACCACCGACGCTGACACGGCACCCACCACACATCCCGGTGCCGTCGACCATGATCGGATTGAGGCTCACCACGGTGTGGATCCCGTGTGGGCGGGTCACCTCTGCAACGGCGCTCATCATCGGTATCGGCCCGATGGCGAGCACGAAGTCGAGTGACCGCCCCGAATCGATCAACTCCTGGAGCTTGTCGGTGACGAAACCGTGAAACCCATAGCTGCCATCGTCGGTGCAGGGATGGACCTCATCGGAGACCTCGCGCAGTTCGTCCTCGAGGATGACGAACTCCCGCGACCGGCCACCGATGATCGAGATGACCGTGTTGCCCGCCTCTTTGAGGGCCACCGCGGTGGGATAGGCGATGGCCGTGCCGACACCGCCACCGATCGACACCGCGGTACCGAAGTTCTCGATGTGCGAGGCGAGCCCGAGGGGCCCGGCGAGATCGAGGATGGGGTCACCGGCTTCGAGTTCGTTGAGGATCCGCGTGGTCCGTCCAACACCCTGGACGATCAGCGCGATCCAGCCCTCATCGGCATCGCTGTCGGCGATGGTGAGCGGGATCCGCTCGCCCCCCTCCCACACCCGGAGGATCACGAACTGGCCCGCTTGCCTGGTGCGGGCCACCAAGGGCGCATGCACGCGGAAGTACTTCACCTCCGGGGCAAGGAATCGGGCCTCGAGTATCGGAAACATCGATCAACAACCGTCGCGACTGCCGGTGCTCCTGCCCACATGAAAACCTCTGGGCATCAAAGGCTCTAGAGGAATGCGGCCCTACTCTTGGGGCGTGCGAAACATCGGCAAGAACTTGATGATTGTGGTCTCGGCCCTCGTGGTGGTCGCGATGCTCGTCGTGGTGGGGGTCGTGTCATACCGGGTCGGATCGAACGCCGACCGGGTCGGGGAGGTGCTCGAGGACGTCGTCGGGCGTGGTGAGTACACCGAGTTCGCGCCCGTCACGCTGCAGACCATTCGTCTAGTAGCCGAGTTGACCACTGTCGAGATGGTCGAATACACCACCGTCGTCAAGGGCGACGACCGCGGCTGGCTGAATTGGGCCGCCGGAGACAGGATCGAGATGTTCGCCGTCGCCCGCATCGGGGCTGGAGTCGACCTGGACGCCATCGGCGAAGGCGACCTTCTCGTGGATGAAGGAAAAGTGGTACTCAGGCTTCCTCCCGCCAAGCTCACCTACGTCTCCGTGGACAACGAGGCGACCCACGTCTACAACCGCGACACCGGGGTGTTCACGAAGGGCAACCCGGACCTCGAACGCTCGGCGCGCCTGGCCGCCGAGGAGTTGTTGACGGCCCAGGCGATCAAACAGGGAATCCTCCAGACCGCCGAGGAGCGGGCGGTCAACGTCCTCAGGGACCTGATCGTCAGCCTCGGCTACACGGATGTGGATGTCGTGATCAAGCCCTGAGGGCTTCGATTGACCCGTGTGAGACAATGGCCGCTTGATGCGTGCCCGAAACCAGACCGTCCTGTCGGAGATGCTACGCCCCACGGAGGGCGCCATCGAGGACGTCATCGCCCGGTACCGGCGGGTGGCACCTGCGATCACCCGGTTCGCACGCACGATCAGCGGCAACGAGCAGTTACGGGTCAGGCTGGGGGCTCACGCGGCCGCCGGCAAGGACGAAGTCGTCTGCGACCCACGCCTCTTCCAGGCCGCATACAACCGCGGGGCACCGGTCACCCCTGCCGAGGTTGCCCTCGCATCCGCCCTGCACGAGGTCGTTCACCTGGTATCGACCGATCTGGACGAGAAGAGGCCCCTTCCCGAAGGCTGGCCCGTCAACGATCGACCCGAAGACCCCGTCGACCTGCTCGACGCGCTGGTGCGAACCGGCGGCGCCACGGCGGAGTCTCTCTTCTTCACCCTGGAAGACGGTCGCCAGGAGCGTCGAGGTATGGCGTCATACCCGGGAGCCCGGTCGGTCCTGGCGGACATGTACCGCTCCGCGTACATCGGCGCCATGCGCGGGGCAGGCCCGCTCGGTCAGTTCTCGCTCGCCTGCTTCCTGACTTGTGGCGGCTACGCCGAGAGGGAACAACTGGAAAAGCGCATCGACCCGCGCGCCGCCGCGGCGCTGGCCGAGACGTCCGATCTGGTGCAGGACGTCGCTGATGCCGACGACCCGTGGGAGGTCGCTCTACTCACCCTCCAGATCCTCGAGGTGGCGAGAGCGCACGGGCTGTTGACAGACCTCCGCGAAGACCCGACGGTCGCCCAGCAGGAGGCAGCC
>JBFGRR010000110.1:0-5885 GCA_041567215.1 Acidimicrobiia bacterium
CATTCTCAAGTTCTACCTGCACATCTCGAACGAGGAGCAGCGTGCTCGTCTGCAAGCCCGCCTCGACGATCCTGCAAAGCACTGGAAGTTCGCTCTCGGTGACCTCGAGGAACGTGCCCGCTGGGAGGACTACCGGAAAGCGTACGAAGCGGTGCTGTGGCGTACCTCGACACCCTGGGCCCCCTGGTACGTGGTGCCCGCAGACCAGAAGTGGTTCCGGGATCTGCTGATCTCGAGTGTCATGGTGGAGACCCTCGAGAGGTTGGGTCTCCACTACCCCCCGAATCCCGACGACCTCTCCAACGTGATCGTCACCTGACGCTCAGTCGATCTCGATCGCGCCGCCCACCAGCCTGGCCTCGACCTCGAACGGGATCCTGGAGTACGACTCGGAGTGCGATCCGCCCCTGAGCCGATTCCCGAGATAGCCCGACAGGTAGAGGCGGATGAAGGCAGGCCCGCCGAGGGCCGACCACTGACGCACATGCACCAGCTCGTGAACGATGACGTTGACCAGCCGGCGCCGGTCTCCTGCCAGGAGGGCCGGGTGCACATAGACCCGCCGGCCCAGAGTCATCGCGCCGACCGATCCCACCCACAGCTTGCGCATCCAACGAGGCGCCGGAGCGATACTCACCCCGTCGAGGCTCGAAAGACCGGCCAATCTCGCCACGGCCTCGACATCCGCGCCGAGGCTCGCCAGAACCCGAGAGACGGGACCGGCCACTCAGCCCACGACGATGTTCACGAGGTTTGGGGGCCGGGCGATCACCTTTCGCACGGCTTTGCCCTCCAACCAGGACTGGATCTTCTCGAGTCCGAGGGCGAGGGTCTCCGCATCCGAGGCGCTGATGCCGGCATCCACCTCCAGCCGGTCCCTGACCTTTCCATTCACCTGGACGACCATCGTGACGACGTCCCTCTTGACGAGCTCCGGGTCCCATGCCGGCCATCGCTCAGCGGCCAGGATGCCGTCGTGGCCCCCCAACTCCCAAAGCTCGTGGGTCATGTGGGGGGCCATGGGCGAGAGCATCAGGGTCACCAGGTCGAAGACCTCTGAAAAGGTCTGGCGCCGTCCTCCCGAACGAAGGTAGGCGTTCAAGGTGTTCGAGAACTCCATCAGTGCTGCCACGGCGGTGTTGAAGGCGAAGCGGTCGATGTCTTCGGTCACCTTCTTGAGCGTTCGGTGAGCGTCCGCCAGCACCTCCCGGTCGGATTCGTTCTCTGCCCGGTCTTCCAGCGTCCCCACCTCGCCGGTGCCCATGCGCCAGATGCGATCCAGGAACCGATAGGTGCCCTCGACGCCGTTGTCGGACCAGACGGCGTCATCGGTGGGAGGGCCCATGAAGAGCTCGAAGAGGCGGATGGCGTCGGCGCCGTACCTGTCGTAGTAGGCGTCGGGGTTGACCACGTTCCCCTTCGACTTGGACATCTTCGCCCCGTCTTTCACGAGCATGCCCTGTGTGAAGAGCCGGGAAAACGGCTCGTCCACGGGAACCATCCCCATGTCGTAGAGGACCTTCGTGATGAACCTCGCATACAGCAGGTGTAGGACCGCGTGCTCCACCCCTCCCACGTACTGGTCTACCGGCATCCAGTACCTGACCTTTTCGGGATCGAAGATCGCGTCGTCATTGCGCGCATCGCAGTAGCGCAGGTAGTACCAGGAGGAGTCGACGAAGGTGTCCATCGTGTCGGTTTCCCTCGTGGCCGGGCCTCCGCACTTGGGGCAGTCCACGTTCACGAAGGACGCCACGGCGGCCAACGGGCTCTGGCCCTTGGGGGCGTAGTCCTCCACATCGGGATGGATCACCGGCAGGTCGGACTCCGGGACGGGGACCAGTCCACACTTGGAGCAGTTGATCATGGGGATCGGACAGCCCCAGTAGCGCTGGCGGGAGATCAGCCAGTCGTGGAGCCGGAACTGGATCGTGCCATGGCCAATTCCCCGTTCTTCGAACCAGGCGATCGCAGCCGGGATCGACTCCTCTTTGGTCATGCCGTTCAGGAAGCCCGAGTTGATCATCACCCCGTCACCCGGGTATGCCTCGCCCTCCCAGCCTTCGGGGCGCTGGACGGTCGGGATGATGTCGAGGCCATAACGCTTGGCGAAGTCCCAGTCACGTTGGTCCTCGCCCGGAACCGCCATGATCGCCCCGGTGCCGTAGCCCATGAGCACGTAGTCGGCGATGAACAGCGGCACCTCGACACCGTTGACAGGGTTGATGGCGTGGTGGCCGATGAATATGCCCGACTTGTCACCGTCCGAGATGCGCTCGAGTTCGCTCGCTCGCTGCGCGGCCTTGATGTAGGCGCGCGCCTCGGCCTCGACGTCCGATCCGGAGATGAGCTCCTCGACGAGGGGGTGTTCGGGAGCGAGGACGGCGAAGGTCATGCCGAACGTCGTGTCCGGCCGGGTGGTGAACACGTCGAAGCTGTGACCCGTACCGGCGACGTTCATGGAGAAGCGGCAACCCTCCGAACGCCCGATCCAGTTCTCCTGCATGGTCCGCACACGATCGGGCCATTCGTCCAGTTCGGCGAGGTCTTCGAGCAGGCGGTCGCCGTACTCGGTGATCTTGAAGAACCACTGGGAGAGATCGCGCCGCTCGACCGGGGTTGCGCACCGCTCACAGGCGCCATCGACGACCTGTTCGTTGGCCAGGACGGTGGCGTCCTTGGGGCACCAGTTGACCGGGGCCTCCTTCTTGTAGGCAAGCCCGCGTTCGTAGAGCTTGAGGAACAGCCACTGGTCCCAGCGGTAGTAGTCGGGGGTGTGGACGGCCACTTCCCGGTCCCAGTCGTAGACCGCACCGAGACGCCGGAGCTGGCCTTTCATGCGGACGATCTGACGTTCGGTGAACTCGCGTGGATGGACACCGGTGCTGATGGCGGCGTTCTCGGCCGGGAGACCGAACGAGTCCCAGCCCATCGGGGATAGAACGTTGAACCCCTGCATCTTCCGGTAGCGGGTGAGCAGGTCGACGTAGGTGTAGTTGCGGAGATGCCCCATGTGGAGATCGCCCGAGGGGTACGGGTACATGGAGACGTTGAAGTATTTGGGGAGCGACGGGTCCTCGGTGACGTTGAACGTGCGCTCGGATTCCCAGAGCGACTGCCACTTGGCCTCGATGCTCGTGAAGTCGTATCCCATGTGATTCTCCTGGAAGGAGGGCGAGGCTAACACCGGTGCCGGAGCTCGCCTCCGGGGCCGCAGATGGGCCTTTCGGCTGGACGATGTGCACTCTCCACTCCCCTACCCTGGGGTCCGGAGGCGCGGGTCCGATGCCCGCTGATGACCGATGCTCACGCCCACACCCCGTCGAGTACTGATTCTCGGCGCGGCCGGACGAGATTTCCACAACTTCAACACGGTGTTCCGGGCCGATCCGGGTGTCGAAGTCGTAGCCTTCACCGCCACCCAAATCCCGGGCGTCGACGACCGGCACTACCCGACCGAACTGGCGGGACCGCACTACCCATCCGGCATCCCGATCCGTCCTGAGGCAGATCTCGAACGGTTGATCGGCGAATTGGATGTCGATGAGGCGGTCTTCGCCTACAGCGACGTGACACACGAGTATGTGATGCACCTCGCCTCGCGGGTGCTCGCGGCGGGAGCCGACTTCACGCTGCTGGGCCCGGAGCGAACGCAGTTGTCTTCCTCGAAGCCGGTGATCGCAATCATGGCGGTGCGGACTGGTGCGGGTAAGTCCCCGGTCTCCCGTTGGTTGTCGAAGGGGCTCCGCGAGAAAGGGCTCCGGGTGGCGGTGGTTCGCCACCCGATGCCGTATGGAGACCTCGAATTCGAGAAGGTGCAGCGGTTTTCGTCGGAAGCCGACCTCATCGCAGCCAACTGCACGGTCGAGGAACGCGAGGAGTACGAGCCTCACATCGCCTTTGGAAACGTGGTGTTCGCAGGTGTCGACTACGAGGCGATCCTCGCGGAGGCCGAGAAGGAGGCAGACCTGATCATCTGGGACGGCGGCAACAACGACTTCTCGTTCTACCGGCCGGACCTATCGATCACCGTCACGGACTCGCTCAGACCCGAACATCTCACCTCTCATCACCCTGGCGAAACGACTCTGCGCATCGCCGACATCGTGATCGTCAACAAGGTGGACGCGGCCGCCCCCGGCGTGGTCGATGCCATGGTCGCCGAGATCGGAAGGATCAACCCCACGGCCACCATCGTGAAAGGTGCCTCCCCCGTCACGCTCACCGATCCCGCTGCCGTCGAGGGCAAGATGGTGCTCGCCATCGATGACGGACCGACCATCACCCACGGGGGAATGCCGTATGGAGCCGGATACGCAGCCGCTCTCGAAGCAGGCGCCGCGGGTTTCATCGACCCGCGCGATCACGCTGCCCCGGGTATCAGAGAGGTCTTCGACGCCTACCCCCACATCGGAATGGTGCTGCCGGCGATGGGATACGGCAAAGCTCAACTCGCGGCGCTGGCCGACACGATCAACGCTTCCGCAGCCGAGGTGGTCGTCTCGGGAACGCCGATCGATCTCGCCTCACTGATCGAGATCGACAAACCGGTGGTCCGGGCGGGTTACGAGTACGTGAACGTCGGGTCGCCGACCCTCCCGGAGCTGATCGAACTCTTCCTGGAGGGCCTGTTCCAGGACTGAGCGCCGCCGCCTCCCACCGGGTCGACCCGGACATACCAAACGTTCGTTCGCTAATCTGCATCGTGCCGCGCCTGGGGACACGCACATGACATCGCTCGACCATCGGACATCCCAACAGCGTTTCGACGCCATCATCGAGGCCGACGAGAAGGTCGAGCCAACGGACTGGATGCCCGAGGCGTACAGGAAGACCCTGATTCGCCAGATCGCCCAGCATGCCCACAGCGAGGTGATCGGCATGCAACCGGAGGGGAACTGGATCACGAGGGCTCCCACCCTCAAGCGCAAGGCGATACTGATCGCCAAGGTCCAGGACGAGGCCGGCCACGGTCTCTACCTTTACTCGGCGGCCGAGACATTGGGCATCACACGACACGAACTGGTGGAGATGCTCCACACGGGCCGCCAGAAATACTCTTCGATCTTCAACTATCCGACACTCTCGTGGGCCGACATCGGAGCGATTGGATGGCTGGTCGACGGGGCGGCCATCACCAACCAGGTGATGCTGACACGAACCTCCTTCGGGCCGTACAGCCGGGCCATGGTGCGTATCTGCAAGGAGGAGTCATTTCACCAGCGCCAGGGGTACGAGATCATGCTGACCCTATCTCGAGGCACCCCCGAACAGGCCGCCATGGCCCAGGACGCCCTGGACCGATGGTGGTGGCCTTCACTGATGATGTTCGGGCCCCACGATGCTGAATCCACACACTCCGAACAGTCAACCGTCTGGAAGATCAAGCGTGTGTCCAACGACGACCTGCGCCAGCACTTCGTGGACATGACCGTGCCCCAGGCCGACTACCTGGGTCTGCGAATGCCCGACCCCGAGCTTCGCTGGAACGAAGAACGAGGTCACTACGACTTCGGCGAGATCGACTGGGACGAGTTCTGGGCAGTCGTCAAAGGCGACGGACCGATGAACCGTGAACGAATCGACCACAAGCTGACCGCCTGGGAAGAAGGCGCATGGGTGCGCGAGGCGGCGGCAGCCCACGCTGCGAAACAACAGTCGAAGGGCCCGGGGGGATGAGCTATTCGGTCCCCTCCGTCCCGGGCGAAGAAGAGATCGACGCCATCGGCGCGCAGCCCGACACAAGCGACTCGTGGCCCCTCTGGGAGGTCTTCGTTCGCCAGCGCCGCGGTCTGAGCCACGTGCACGCCGGCAGCCTCCACGCGCCCGACGCCGAAGTTGCGCTCCAGAACGCGCGCGACGTCTATACGCGCAGGGTCGAGGGA
>JBFGRR010000111.1:0-5836 GCA_041567215.1 Acidimicrobiia bacterium
GTCACGGCCTGTTGGTAGATCTCCACCTCGATCGTGCGGTAGCGGAGCCCTCCGAGGATCAGCACCACACCGAATGAGGTGAACGAGAAGAGAAACACCAGCGATGCAGCCGCCGCAAGGGAGGGTCGAAGCAGCGGGAAGGTGACCTCCCGGAATGCCCGCCATCGCGACGCTCCCAGGGTCCGGGCCGCCTCCAGGGGGGCGGGATCGATTCGCGACCACACGGAGCCGACGGTGCGAACCACGATCGCGATGTTGTAGAAGACGTGTGCGGTGATGATGGCCACGGCGCTGCCCTCGACCCCGAGTGCCAGGAAGGCCGCTCCCACCACCACTGTCGGCAGGACGAACGGCACGGTGACGGCTGCCCTGACGAGGCCGCGACCGGGAAACTTGAACCGGGACACCACTGCGGTGAGGGGGAGCGCGATCAAGACCGTGGCGACGGTCGAAATCGCCGCCTGCCAGATCGTGAACCAGGCGGAAGCCCGGATTCGGGGGTCGGCGATGATCTCTGCAAACCCGCCGAGGCCGGAGACGGTCAGGATGCGGCTCACCGGCCAGACGAAGAGGTAGCCGAGGAACACCACCGGCAAGACCGCCAGTGCCGCGGTGGCCCAGCGTCTGTTCACGGAAGCACGATCTGGGTCCACTCGGCGATCCAGCGCTCGCGGTTCGCCTCGATGTCCGATGGGGGTAGCCGCAGCGGCGTCGGCGGAATCACCGTGTGCTCGACGAACTCGGGCGGCAGAACTACGGACTCATTGGCCGGGAACACGAACCAGGTGAGCGGGATGCCGGCCTGGAAGCCGGGCGACAGCATGAAGTCGATGAGTTGTCGGGCGGCCGCGGGGTGAGCCGTTCCGGCGAGGATTCCAGCGAACTCGATCTGTCGGTAGCAGCCGTCAATGACCACGCCGGTGGGTGCCACGTCGAGCGGCACCTCGGAGAAGATCACCTCTGCGGGCGGGGAGGACGCATAGGAGACCACGATGGGTCGATCCCCGCCCCAGCGGGTGAAGTCGGCGTAGTAGGCGGTGTCCCAGTCAGGGGCGACCTTGACGCCGTTGGCGACCAGGTCTCGCCAGTAATCCTGCCAGCCGTCCTCCCCGAATCGGGCGATCGTCGCCAGCAGGAAGGCCAGGCCTGGCGACGACGTGGCGGGGTTTTCCACCACCAGTTGATCGCGGAACCCGGGCTCGATCAACTGGGACAGGTCGGTGGGGGCTTTGGCGTCTCCGATGACTGCCCGGTCGTAGTTGAGGCACACGTCGCCGAAATCGATGGGGGTCACGCGCTCGTCGATCGCGGCCACGCTGTCCTCGACGAACTCCAGCAGCGGTGAGCGGTAGGTCTCGAAGATGCCGGCGTCGACCGCCCGGCTGAGCAGGGAGTCGTCGATCCCGAACAGGACGTCGGCCAGCGGACGGTCCTTGGTGAGGATCGCCTGGTTGACCATCGACCCTGCGTCGCCGGACGGGAGGACCTCAACCGTGATACCGGTATCGGCGGTGAACGCCGCAAAGGTGTCGTCGGTCACCCCGCCCCAGAAGCTGTCGTGGGCCATGAGGGTGAGGCTCTCGGTTTGCTGTTCGTCTGTCGTGCAGGCAGTCAGCGCCAGTCCGACGGCGAGCAGCAGAGCGAGGCTCTTGATACGCATCGTCGCTCCTTGGTTCGCGCGTCGGAAGCGACGGGGATGGCTGAGAAACTCCCTGCGCCGGCATTACCCAGATCAGGTTCCTACGGTCGAGGCCTGCGGAGGCCCCCTCTCAGCCCGGTTCCACCGAGCTCCCGTTGTGTCCCGACATTGTAGGGCGCCGGGCCGTCAACCGCGCGGGCCGAAGACCAACACCGTGTTGTGCCCCCCGAACCCGAAGCTGTTCGAGACCACCGATCCCGGCTCCCAACTCCTGGGTTCGGTGACGACATTCGTCAACGGGATTTCGGGGTCGAGGTTGGAGAACCCGATGTTGGGAGGAAGGGTCCTCGACGAGATCGCCCAGACCGCAGCCACAGCCTCGATTGCGCCGCTGGCACCGAGCCCGTGGCCCGTGGTCCCCTTGATCGAGGATATGGCCGGCTGGCGGTCCGGCCAGATGCGGGCAACCAACTGGCCCTCGGTCCGATCGTTGAGATCGGTACCGGTGCCGTGAGCATTCACGTATCCGACCTCATCGAAACCGATTCCAGCGTCGGCGACGGCCAGCCTCACAGCTCGTTCCGCACCCTCGCCTTCGGGGTGCGGCGCGGTGATGTGGTGAGCGTCTGCGGTGGATGCCGCGCCCGTCAACTCGGCGAGGATGACCGCGCCCCGCGCCAGCGCCTGTTCCCGCTCTTCGAGAATGAGGATTCCCGCACCCTCACCGAGGACGAAGCCATCCCTGTCGGCGTCGAACGGCCGGGCCACCCCGGACGTCGACAAGGCTTTCGCGGATGCGAAGCCCTCGATGGTGGGGGGCCTGATGGCGCCTTCGGATCCGCCGGCCACGGCTGCGTCGGCGTACCCCCACTCGATCTGGCGAAAAGCGTCCGAGATGGCCTGCGCCCCGGCGGCGCACGCGACAACGGGAGTGGTGGCTGCTCCCCCGAAGCCGTACTTGATGGAGATGGCGGCGGCTGCGGCGTTGCACATCATCATCGGCACCCACAGCGGTGATGCCCTCGGGGCTTCCTTGGCGGACTCGGCGATCAGCAACTCGAGCGACTCGAGCCCACCGATACCTGTGGCGACGGACACGGTCACCCGGTCCGGGTCCACGTGACCCAATCCGCCCGCCATCGCCATGGCCTCGTCGGTCGCCACCAGGGCGAATTGGGCAAAACGGTCGAGCCGGCGGTTCTCGCGGCGGGGGATCCATGGTTCAGGATCCCAGTCGGACACGGCGTGCGGTCCGGGACCGGGTATGACGGTCAGCCCGTCCCAGAAGGCGGGAAGGCCGACTCCGGCCGCGGAAACGACCCCGGCGCCGGTGATGACGACACGTCTCTTCATCGACCCATCATGGCCGATTCGCGACGCGGCCGCTCGCAGGGTGAGCGCGGCGGGCGTGGGATGAAGCGGTCAGACCCCCAGCAGATCCGGCTCCACCGCGAACAGCGGGTCGGCACCAGCCGTGATCGCGCCGACGGACCCATCGGTCAGTGGCATCAGTTGCTCGCAGTAGAAACGGGACGTTGCGATCTTGGCGTGGAGCCAGTCGGCGTCGCCTTCACCGGCATCGAGCATGCGTTGGGCCGCCAGCGCCTGCCTTGCCATCAGCCATCCGCCGGTGACCTGGCCGAACAAACGGAGGTAGGGCGTCGCACCGGCGAGTGAGTCGTTGTAGGCACCCGCTCCGAGCTTGTCTCCGAGCCAGACGGTTGCCTCGGTCAAAGCCGCGAGGCTCTTGGCCAGAGTGCTCTGAATGCCGGGGAACTCGCCGAGGTCGGTCACCGTCTTGCCTATCGCTTCGAGATGCCCGCGGACCACCTGCCCGTCTCTCATAGGCAGCTTGCGGAGCACCAGGTCGATCGCCTGTATCCCGTTGGTTCCCTCGTAGATCGGTGCGATGCGCGAGTCCCGGAAGTGCTGGGCGGAGCCGGTCTCCTCCACATATCCCATCCCGCCGTGGATCTGGAGTCCCAGCGATGTCACCTCGATGCCGAGGTCGGTGTTCCACGCCTTGGTGACGGGGGTGAGAAGTGCCACGGTCTCCGACGCCGCCTGTCTGACGGATTCGTCTTCGGCGTGGCGTTCGAAATCGACGTTCGAGGCAACCGTGTAGAGGAGGCTCCTCATCGCTTCGTTGTACGCCTTCATCGTCATGAGCATCCGGCGGACGTCGGGATGTTCGATGATCGGTGAACTCTGCTTCGGGTCCGCCCCCAGGGAGCGGCCCTGACGGCGCTCCTGTGCAAATGCGAGTGCCTGCTGATACGAGCGTTCACCTACGGCCAGACCTTCGATCCCCACGCCGACGCGGGCGGTGTTCATCATCGTGAACATGTACTTCATGCCGGCGTTCTCGTCGCCAACCAGGTAGCCAACGGCGCCGTCGCCCTCATCGCCGAATGCGAGAACGCAGGTCGGCGAGGCGTGGATCCCGAGCTTGTGCTCGATCGAGACGACCTTGACGTCGTTGGGTTCCCCGACGGAGCCGTCCGCCTCGACCAGGAACTTGGGAACGATGAACATCGAGATCCCCTTCGTTCCCGGTGGAGACCCGGGGGTGCGAGCCAGCACGAGGTGGATGATGTTCTCGGTGAGGTCATGATCACCCCAGGTGATGAAGATCTTCTGGCCGATGATCCGGTAGGTCCCGTCCTCCTGACGAATCGCCTTGGTGGTGAGCGCCCCGACGTCGGAGCCTGCATCCGACTCCGTGAGGCACATCGTGCCGCTCCAGACGCCCGAGACCAGTTTCTCCAGATAGATGGCTCGTTGTTCGTCGGTGCCGTGCTCGATCAATGAGTCGATGGCCGCATGGGTGAGCATCGGGCACAGCGAGAAGGCCATGTTCGAGGTCTTGAACATCTCCTGCAGGACGATGCCGACGCTGTAGGGGAGTCCGCCCCCGCCCCACTTCTCGGCAACGTGCGCCGCGCCCCAACCCGACTCCACGAACTTCTGGTACGCCTCGTGGAAACCGTCGGGGGTCTTGATGGATCCGTCCGCCAGGAGCACGGATCCCTGTTTGTCACCGACGTGATTGAGGGGGGCGATGACCTCGGCGAAGAAGCGTCCGGCCTCCGAGAGGACCGCCTCCACCGTGTCGGGGTCTGCGAACTCGAAGCCGTTCAACGTCGAGACCTGCTCGAGGTTCCCTATGTGGTTGAGGGCAAAGTTCATGTCTTTGAGCGGGAGCATGAAATCGGGCATGCGCCAAGGGTACCGGCCGACCCGACCGGCCGGACGTGGGGATTTCCCCGAATCCGCGCTCAAGTTTTCGGGCGCCAAATGTCGATAGGGTCAACATGGAGTACGCGGGAGAGCGTCCCAAGCGCCTCACCAGCGTCATTGCGATGCTGACTTTGTTGTCGAGCCTCATTGCGGGGGCGGTCCCGGCGCGTGCGGCCTCCTTCGATCCCGCCCAGATCGTCTTTCCGGTCATCGGCGACGTCCACTTCACCGACACCTTCGGCGCGCCGAGGTCCGGGGGTCGGAGCCATGAAGCCACCGACATCATGACCTATGGGGTGAAGGGTCTGCCAGCCGTTGCGGCAGCCGACGGCTACGTGAACTGGATCGGTTCGGAGTGCTGCCTGCTCTCGATCAACCACGGTGATGGATGGTCGACCCACTACATCCACCTCGACAACGACACGCCCGGAACGGACGACGGCCAGCGGTGGGGCATCGCTCCAGGGATCGTCCGGGGATCGCAGGTGGTGGCCGGCCAGCTGATCGGCTGGGTGGGTGACAGCGGCAACGCCGAATGGGCGGGGCCCCACCTCCATTTCGAGATTCGCAAGAACGGCGTGGCCATCAATCCCTACCAATACGTGCTCAACGCCCCACGCCTCGGCGCTCCCGTCGATCCTCACTACAACGGTCAGTTCCGTGACGACGACGGATCCGTCCACGAAGCGGACATCGAGGCCATGTATGCGCTGGGGATCACCTACGGGTGCAGCCTCGAAGGCGACAAGTACTGCCCGGAGGATCCGATCACCCGCGGCCAGATCGCCGCTTTCGTGAGCAGATTGTTCGAGCTGCCGGTCCCCGAGACCGACTTCTTCGTCGACGACAACGGATCGGTCCACGAGGATTCGATCAACGCCGTGATGGCAGCCGGGATCGGGTTCGGGTGCACCGAGTTCGAATACTGCCCCGACACCCCGCTGCTCCGCGAAGAGA
>JBFGRR010000112.1:0-5770 GCA_041567215.1 Acidimicrobiia bacterium
ATCGTGGCCTCCTGGACGGGGAACGGTTCGACGATCCCTCTCTTGGAGAGAACGCGAACGAGTGAGTCGGGCAGGCCGAGTTGGGCGAATGAGGTGGTCATGAGGTCTCCTTGTCCCGCGTGGGACATCGTTGAACGTGCCGTCTCGCTCGAACCGGCGGCGCGACGCGCCGGCGGTGATCGAGAGTCGGCCGAAGAGGCAGTCCAACCGAAGTGAGAATCCGAGCCGTGTCATCTCCGGGGAAGCGACAGTTCGCTGGCCTCCACCCGGTGCGGCGCGCAACATGGTACCAGGGATGGCAGGATCGCCATCCGCCCTCCGTCGTCGGTCGCGCGTGAGGTGGTTCTCTCCGCTATTCCGCCATCTCGTAGGCATCGCGGAGCGCGTACACATGCCCCTCCCAGACCCGCCGGAATCGTTCCTCTCCCTCGGCCGGCTTCCGGATCATCTCCAGGCAGTGTTTCGCCTGCTCAGGTGTGGTGCCGGGCTTTCCGAACAGGTCCACCGCGAACCGGGACAGATCACGAACGGCGACGTCGAATATCTGATCCACCAGATCCATGTCGGTCTCGTAGATCTCCGCGTTCTCCAGGACCAGCTGGGCGTACACGATCAGCGTGAAGATCTCACCGACCGCGAGCAACCAGTCGGTGTCCCTCGACTGCGCCTCGGTGGGGGGCTCCTGGGCCAGCATCGCCTTGAAGGTGGAAGCCTGCTCCGCGAACACCGCGACGTTGGGGAGGTCGAAACGACCGAACACCCGGGCGTAGTCGTGGAACCTGATCTTGCCGAGCCCCTTCGTCGGTCCCTGGTCGAACAGGAAATCGTCGTTCACCGGCTGATCCCGGCGCTCCACCGGTGGCAGGTCGGCGGGCCGGAAGAAGTAGTTCTCCATGAACTTCACGATGAGGGCGATGTTGACGTGCACGGTGCCCTCGAGCTTGGGCAGGGCCCGGATGTCGCGGCCCGCCATCTCGAAGTAGGTGTCCTTCTCGAAACCCTTGGCGGCGATGACGTCCCACAGGTGGTTGATGACGTCCTCCCCCTGGGTGGTCACCTTCATCTTCACGACCGGGTTGTAGAGGAGGTAGCGCCGATCCTCGGGCGAGGCCGCCCGCCTGTAGTCGGCGGCGCGCAGGGCGACCAGTTTCATCGCCACCAGCCGGGCGTAGGCATCGGTGAACAGGCGTCTCACGTGCGGGAAGTCGGTCACCGCCATCCCGTACAGGTGGCGATGGGCGGCGTGGTGGACGGCCTCGTAGAAGGCATGCGTGCAGATCCCGATCGATGCCCATCCCAGGTTGAACTTGCCGATGTTGACGGTGTTCAGGGCGGCATTCCACGCGTCGTCGCCTCGGGACAGGATGTCCGCCTCCCGGATCGGATAATCCACGAGTTCGTACTCGGCCACGAAGTTCTGGCTGTGGACGACGTTCTTGACGAGCTTGTAGGAGGGGTGCTGGGAGCTGACGGCGAAGAAGACGTACTCCCCGGTGCCGTCGATCTTGCCGAAGGTCGAGACCAGCGCCGCCTCGTTCCCGTTACCGATGTAGTACTTGCGGCCGTTGGCCAGATAGCCACCGTCACCATCGGGTGTGAGCGACATCTCGCTGGAGTAGAGGTCCGCCCCGTGTTCTCTCTCGGACAGACCGAATGCGAACACCGCGCCCTCTTCGAGAAGATCGGCGGTCCTGGTTTTGACCGCCTCGTTGCCGCTCATCCAGATCGGCCCGAGCCCGAGCACCGTCACCTGCCATGCATACCAATAGGGCAGGCCGTAGAAGCCGAGGATCTCCGCAAACTCACAGATGCGCCAGGTGTCCCACCTCGAGTCGGCTGCGCCGTATCCCGCAGGTGTGCACATCGTTGCGAAGATCCGTTCCCGACCCACGAAATCGAGGAAGTCCCGGTACCAGACGGCCCCCTGGTCGTCGTGCTTGACCCGGGCCTTGCCTTTCGACTCGAAGAACTCGATGGTCTTCGACATCACCTCGACCGAGCGCTCGTCGGTGTAGCGACTGTCCCGCCGGTGGGGATGTAGGAGGAACATGAACGGCTCCTTGGTCGGCTGACGGCTGCCACCACGAGCGACAGCCCGATAGGGCGAGCATAGGCGCGGCCGGAGGGCCTCCCACCAGGGGGTACTCTCGTCGCGCCGGCGAGGCACGAGGAGCAGCAGTGGCCCGTTCAGAACCGACCGTCGAAGGTCCCGTACTCGAAAGGCTCTCGACGCTCGACCGGTTCCTGCCCCTGTGGATCGGGGCTGCCATGGTCGCCGGGCTGGGGCTGGGACGGCTCATTCCCGACCTCAACGAGTGGCTCGACACCGTCAAGGTCGGGAGCGTGTCGCTCCCCATCGCCGCTGGCCTGCTGGCGATGATGTATCCCGTTCTCGCCAAGGTGCGCTATTCCCGGGTCGGCGCAGTGGCTGCAGACCGGAAGCTGATGGCGACCTCACTCGTGTTGAACTGGGTAATCGGACCGGCGTTGATGTTTGCACTCGCCTGGATGCTGCTTCCCGATCTGCCCGAGTACCGGACCGGACTGATCATCATCGGGCTGGCCCGCTGCATCGCGATGGTGCTCATCTGGAACGACCTCGCCTGCGGCGATCGTGAGGCAGCCGCAGTCCTGGTCGCCCTGAACTCGGTCTTCCAGATCTTCGCCTACGCCGTGCTCGGGTACTTCTATCTCGAGTTGCTGCCGGGATGGCTGGGCCTCGACACGGCCGCACTGGACGTGTCCATGTGGGACATCGCCGAGATCGTGCTCATCTTCCTCGGCATACCGCTCGCAGCCGGGTACCTCACCCGGCGCTGGGGCGAGCGCACCCGGGGAGTCACCTGGTACGAGAGCAGGTTCATCCCCGCCATCGCTCCGTGGGCCCTGTACGGCCTCCTCTTCACGGTGGTGATCCTGTTCGCCCTGCAAGGCGAGGCGATCACCGCACAGCCCTTCGACGTGGCCAGGATCGCCCTGCCGCTGCTCGCCTACTTCGCCCTGATGTGGGGGATCTCGTTTGCGGTCGGTCTGCGTCTACGCCTGTCCTACGAGAAGAACACGACCGTTGCATTCACCGCAGCGAGCAACAACTTCGAGCTGGCGATCGCGGTTGCCATCGGCGTTTTCGGTGTCACCTCGGGCGAGGCCCTGGCCGGTGTCGTCGGGCCGCTGATCGAGGTGCCGGTCCTGGTTGGCCTGGTGTATGTCGCATTGTGGGCGCGCCGGCGTTTCTACACCGCTCCCATCTGAGCGACCCTCGCCGGGGCCGGGGGGACTCGGAGCCACTCCCGCCTTCCACCCTCCACTAGATTTCGTTATGCAAGTGAGGTTGGCCGCTAGGAGAGCCATGTTCGAACTGACAGACAAGGTCGCCATCGTCACCGGGTCCAGCAGGGGGATCGGGCGTTCGATCGCCGAACAGATGGCCGCCGCAGGCGCCAGGGTGGTGGTGTCGAGCCGCAATCAGGAGCCGTGCGACGAGGTGGCCGGCGCCATCCGGGACGCCGGCGGGTCGGCGATCGCCGTCCCCTGCAACATCTCGCACCGGGATCAACTCGAGAGCCTCGTCGATCGAACGCTCTCCGAGTGGGGTTCCCTCGACATCCTCGTGTGCAACGCCGCCGTCAACCCCTACTTCGGGCCCATGGCCGGCATGCCCGACAGCGCCTACGACAAGATCATGAACAGCAACGTGCGCAGCAACTTCTGGCTGTGCAACCTGGCGGCGCCCCATATGGTGGACCGGGGCGGCGGCAGCATCATCATCGTGTCCAGCATCGGCGGAGACCAGGGCAGCGCCACCCTCGCGGTCTACGGGATGTCCAAGGCTGCCGACTCCTCTCTGGTGAAGAGCCTGGCGGTCGAGTGGGGTCCCCGGGGTATCCGTGCCAACTGCATCGCCCCGGGGTTGATAAAGACCGACTTCTCGCGAGCCCTCTGGGAGAACCCCAAGCTCCTCGCAGGGGTGGAGAAGAGCACCCCGGTCGGCAGGATCGGGCTTCCCGACGACGTCGGCGGTGTGGCCGTATTCCTGGCCTCTCCGGCCGCGGCGTACGTGACCGGCCAGACGATCGTCGTCGATGGTGGGCTCACCATCACCGAGCCGGGTTGACGCGGTGCGACCCGGGGTGGCCCCGTTGCGCTAGCCCGGGCCCGCAGGGTGCCGTCTGCGGACCTCGCATCACAGATCGGATCCGGATCCGAAGCTCACGTCATGCGGGTCGGGCGTTTCACGGCAGGAGTCGCAGATCAATCGGGGTTCCAGATCGCTTCCGCACGGTTCGTGGCGGAGCAGCAACGGCTTGCCACTCGGCGCAGCCAACCAGCGGTCGCCCCAGTTCATGAGGGTCAATGCGATCGGGTAGGTGTCGAGTCCCTTGGGAGTGAGGACATACTCGAAACGGTCGGGCCGGGTCTGATACCGGCGTCGTTGCAGGACATCGGACTCGGCGAGTGACTTGAGCCGGTCGGCCAGGATGTTGGTGGCGATCCCGCATTCCCGCTGGATGTCGTCGAAGCGGCTGGCACCCATGAAGATCGAGGCGATGACCATCTGGGTCCAGCGGTCACCCACGTAGTCCACCGAATCCCTGAACAAGCGGCCGGCGGTGTCCTCGAGCGTGACCGACGATCGGCGGCTGACCCTCGGCGGCGGCGCCGGCTCGAATCCTGCTCCCGGACCGTCCCGGTAGCCCACGTCACGGGCGCGGATCTCCCGTCCGCACCCGCCGCAGACGAGCGCGGGCATCATCGCCTGCCCGCAGGTCCGATGGACCAGGACCTCGGGGTGAAGGGCCGGATTCTCCGACCAGAGCTGGTCGAAGCGCCAGAACATCAAAGCCGTCGGGTAGAGATCGGTGCCCATCGCCGTGAGGTGGTACTCGTGACCGCGCGCATCCTCACCCCGCCTTCGCTCGAGGCATCCGAGCTCCACCAGCTTGCCGAGCCGGTTGGTGAGGATGTTGCTGGAGATCCCGATCGTGTTGGTCCAGTCGCGGAATCGCACACAGCCTTCGAAAGCAGCTCCGAGGATCAGCAGCGACCAGCGATCGCCGACCGCCGTCAAGGCCCTGTACACGGAGTTGGCACGCAGGCGACGCACCTCGGTCCCGAAAGGCTCGACGGTCATACCGGAAGCAGCCTGGGGACGATGCAGTCGACCGGACACGCCTCGACACACTGGGGGGCGTCGAACTGGCCCCTGCACTCGTTGCAGTTACGGCCGATGATCGAATAGAGCCTCACCCCACCCCTCACCGCGTCGTTGGGACAGGCGAACTGGCAGGCGCCGCAGGCTATGCAGTCGATGGTTATCCGGAGAGCCAACTCGACTCCCCATCGGATGCCACCTGCCAGCCGATTCCCGCCATGAGCCGGAACGAGTCGCCGAACCGGCGGGCCGTCTCGGAAACGGCGTTCCCCGCCAGTGCCCGGGCGTAGACGCCCGCCTGGATGGCGGCCACCCGATAGAGGCTGAACGCCATGCAGAAGCGCCACATCGGCGACGGGTCTCGCCCCGTTCGGCGCGCATAGGCATCCAGGTACTCCCCCTCGGAGGGGATTCCCGAACCTGCCAGGTCGGTACCGACGAAACCGGGCGCGATCGGATGGCCCGACTGGAGACGGTAGGTCATGCAATTGAAGGCCAGATCGGCAAGTGGATGCCCGATGGTGGAGAGCTCCCAGTCGAGGACCGCAACCACCTGAGGCCGGCTGGGATGGATGATCAGGTTGCCGATCCGGTAGTCCCCGTGGACGACGGTGGCCG
>JBFGRR010000113.1:0-5744 GCA_041567215.1 Acidimicrobiia bacterium
GATGGCACTCAGCGCGCGCCCCCGGCCGCCTGGAGCGTCAGAACCCGGACGCCGGGGTCGGCTATCAGAGCGGTTCGAACCTCGCCGTGAAATGTCGCAACCACGGCGCCTGCTCGACCATCCGCAGGCCCCGCAGTTGCTCGGCACGCGCCGCTACGGAGATCATCACCTCACCCACGAAGTCGACGTGGCTCTGCGTGTAGGTGCGCCGGGGCACGGCCAGCCGCACCAACTCCATCGCGGCAGGGATCTCGGTGCCGTCCGGCTGGGGCTTGCCGAACATCACGGAGCCGATCTCCACACCCCGCACGCCGCCCTCCAGATAGAGAGCGCAGGCGAGCGCCTGGGCCGGGTACTCGTGTGGTGGGATGTGGGGCAAGAGGGCCTTGGCATCCAGGTAGACGGCATGACCACCGGCCGGCTGGACGGTGGGGACGCCGGCGCGGTTCACCTTCTCGGCCAGATACTCCGTCGAGCGGATCCGGTACTGGAGATAACCCTCGTCCAGCGCCTCGTTGAGTCCGGTGGCGATCGCCTCGAGGTCGTAGCCGGCGAGCCCGCCGTACGTTGGGAAGCCTTCGGTGAGGATGAGCAGATTGCGGCAGTCCTGGGCAACCGCCGGATCGTTGAGGGCGAGAAACCCGCCGATGTTGGCCATGCCGTCCTTCTTGGCCGACATCGTGCAGCCGTCCGCCAGGGCGAACATCTCCTGGGCGATCTCGCGGGGAGACTTGTGCTCGTATCCCGGCTCGCGGGTCTTGATGAACCAGCTGTTCTCGGCGAACCGGCAGGCATCGAGGAAGAAGGGGATCTGGAATCGGTCACACACCTCGCGGACAGCCCGCAGGTTCTCGAGTGAGACGGGTTGGCCTCCCCCGCTGTTGTTGGTGACGGTCATCATCACCAGCGGAATCCGCTCACGCCCGACCTCGCGGATCGTGGACTCGAGGGCATCGATGTCCATGTTCCCCTTGAAGGGATGCAGCGAAGAAGGACTCCGGCCCTCTTCGATCACCAGGTCCCGCGCCTCCGCCCCCTGGTACTCCACATTGGCCCTGGTGGTGTCGAAGTGGGTGTTGGATGGGACGACGTCGCCCTTTTCGACCATCACCGTGAAGAGGATCCTCTCGGCCGCCCGACCCTGATGGGTGGGGATCACCTCGGACATCCCGGTGATGGCGGTCACCGAGTCCCGGAACCGGTAGTACGACCGGCTTCCCGCATACGACTCGTCGCCCATCATCATTCCCGCCCACTGCCGGGTGGACATGGCTCCGGTGCCGGAGTCGGTGAGGAAGTCGATGATCACCTCGTCTGCATGGAGCCCGAAGAGGTTGTACCCCGCTCGCTCCAGAGCGGCGAGTCTCTGCTCTTCGGTGGGGAAGTCGATGGGTTCCACGGTGTGGATCCGGAACGGTTCGATGATGGTGCGATATGGCATTGAGGCTCCTCTCCGGTCCGATTGTGCTCCATCCAGGCGACACCCGCTGGTTGCGGCCACGAATCCATTGGGTAGATTCATCTACCACTTCCCCGAAGAGAGCGGCGTGAACCGACCGATCTTCCCCCAAAACGTCATCGCGGTGATCTGGGACTTCGACAAGACCCTCACCCCGGGCAACATGCAGAAGCCGCTGTTCCGCCATTACGGGCTCGACGAAAACACCTTCTGGTCGGAGGTGGAGGGTCTGGAGGGCTACTACCGCGCCAGGGGGGCGACACTCGTCAACCGCGACACCTTGTACATCTCGCACATCCTCACCTACGTGCGAGAGGGACGTATGCCCGAGCTCACCAACAGCCTGCTCAGGGAACTCGGCGGAGAGATCGAATTCTTCGACGGAATGCCCTCGTTCATGGGGGTGCTCGGCAAACACATCGAGGCCCGGTTCGGGGAGCACCAGATCACCGTCGAACACCACGTCGTGTCTTCGGGGCTGCGCGAGATGATCCTCGGCAGCGCCGTCGCTCCTTATGTCCAGGATGTCTGGGCGTGCGAGTTCGCCGAAGAGGTCGCTCCCCCGGGCTACCAGGACGAGGAGAAGCCGAGGCTGTTCGCCCACGACGAGCGGCACATACGCCAGGCGCTCTACACGATCGACAACACCACCAAGACCCGTGCGATCTTCGAGATCAACAAGGGAACCAACGTGAATCCGGCCATCAACGTCAACGCCAAGATCGCCCATGAGGACCGCAGGGTTCCGTTCCAGAACATGATCTACGTGGCCGACGGCCCTTCCGATGTGCCGGTGTTCTCCGTGCTGAGCCAGCAGGGGGGCCGGACGTTCGCCGTCTACCGCCCGGGCTCGGCGGCGGGCTTCGAGCAGGTCAACAGCCTGCTGGAACAGCGCCGCATCCACGCCTACGGTCCGGCCGACTACACCGATGGCTCGCAGACCTCGATGTGGCTGCTCCACAGCGCGGAGCAGATCGCGTCTCGCATCGTGCGCGACCGCCAGGTCGCCCTGAGCCTCCGGCTCGGACAGGCGCCGGGGCACATCGAGTCGGACGACTGAGTGTTCTTCGACGACCCCGTCTTGCTGGCCGTGGCGGTCGCCTTCGGAGCGTGGCTGGGTTGGGCGATGGCGAGTCGGCCCGCCGTCCGCAATCCGGCCATCGTCTCGCTGCTGGTGGCTCTCGCCGCAGGGTTGGCCACGAGTGTCATCGCCGGCGTGGATCCGGCCACGAGCGGAGGCCAAGCAGCCGTCTCGCTGACGGTCGGTCCGGCAGCAGCCCTCCTGACGTACTCCGCCAGGTCGCGGGGTGGAGGAGGGCAAGGGGGACGGACCGAGGGCTGACCGGGTGTCCGCAGATGGGTATAGGCTCGCCCACTCCGTGCTGAACCGACGCTGGCTGATCCCCGCCGCTCTCCTGTCCGTCTACCTGGTCTGGGGGTCCACCTATCTGGCGATCCGGTGGATGGTGGAAACCATCCCCCCGCTGCTGGGCAATGGTGTCCGGATGGCAACAGCCGGGGCGATCCTCTACCTGTGGCTGGTGCGGCGGGGGGCGACCAGGCCGACCAAAAGCCAGTGGGTGAACTCGACGCTCGTCGGGACCCTGCTGTTCGTCGGGGGTCTGGGGCAGGTCGCCATCGCCGAGTCGATCGGCATCGGCTCGGGTCTGGCGGCAACCGCCATCGCCATGACACCCGTTTGGGCATCGCTCTCTGCAGGCATATGGCGCGATTGGCCGGGACGCAAAGAGTGGGCCGGACTGGCCATCGGCGTCCTGGGCACGATCGTGCTCTCGAGGGAGGGAGACTTCGTTGCAGCACCGGCCGGCCTGATACTCGTGATCGTCGCCCCCATTCTCTGGTCGCTCGGCTCGGTGTGGTCGAACCACATCGACATGCCTGCCGGAAACATGCGGACCGCCACCGTCATGCTCTGTGGAGGGGGGAGCCTGCTCCTCGCCGGACTCATACGCGGCGAGACCTTCACGACCCCCTCGACCGCCAGCACGCTGTCTCTCATCTACCTGATCACTTTCGGCTCTCTGCTGGCCTTCACGGCCTACGCCTATCTGCTCCGGGTGGTGCGCCCGGCCCTGGCCACCAGCTACGCGTATGTCAATCCGGTCGTGGCGATCGTCCTGGGAGTCTGGCTGGGCAAGGAGACGATCACCGGGGCGGCATGGATCGCCCTGCCGATGATCGTGGTCGCGGTCGCGCTGATAGCCGCCAGACGCTGATCAGCCCGTGAGGTCGGGCATCCCCGGCTTGACGATGTGCGCGAAGACGAGCGAGGTCTCGATGTGGGAGACCTCCGGCCAGGCGGTGAACGAGTTGACGGCGAGGTCTCGCAGATGTCCGGCATCGGCGACCACGACGTGCACGAGGAAGTCGTTGGCGCCGGTCACATGGGACACCGAGACCACCTCGGGGAGGGAGAAAGCCCGCGCCGTGAACTCCTCCACCTCGCCTGCCCGGTGACGACGGAGCCTCACGGCGATGATCGCCCTCAGGCCGATGCCGAGCACCTCGGGATCGACGTCTGCGTGAAAGCCACGGAAGACACCTTCGTCCTCGAGTCGGCGCACCCGCTCCGAGCAGGTGGAGGGGGCGATGCCGGCGAGGGCGGCAAGTTCCTTGTTGGAGCGCCGCGCATTCTCCTGTAGGAGGCGCACCAGACCGCGATCCGTGCGGTCCAGCGACCTCTTCGGCGAAGACATCCGAATCTCCTTCAGCTGATCTTGCGGAATGGCGCAGAGTGTAGGCATATTGGGTATAGCAGTCGACTGAATCGGAGCGCCCATGCGGGCACTCCGAACAATTCACGGAGGAATCGTGCGAGATTCGCACCGCAAAGACATCGACGGACGCCCGCTCCGTCCCGAGAGCCTGTCGATGGGATACGCCTACCACCCCGAATGGTCGGAGGGTTCGCTGAAGTCCCCGATCTTCCAGACCTCCACCTTTGCCTTCTCGACCGCCGAAGAGGGCAAACGCTTCTTCGCCATCGCCTACGGGCTGATCGAGGAGAGCGAGGAGCAGACATCCGGCCTGATCTACAGCAGGATCAACAACCCCGACCTCGAGATCCTCGAGGACCGCATGGCGATGTGGGAGAACACCGAGATGGGTCTCGCGTTCGCCAGTGGCATGGCAGCGATCACCACGACCCTGCTGTCTTTCCTCCGGCCGGGAGACGTGATCCTCCATTCCTGCCCGCTGTACGGCGGCACCGACCACGTCGTCAACCAGACG
The DNA here is from genome assembly GCA_041567215.1 of Acidimicrobiia bacterium. GTDB lineage: Bacteria > Actinomycetota > Acidimicrobiia > Spongiisociales > ZC4RG35 > JBFGRR01. Next base: position 4,712 of record JBFGRR010000113.1, read on the forward strand.
CTCGCGGACTTCGACATCACCGCCGTCGCATTCGACTCATCGATGTCGAGGCCGGACATCGAGGCCAAACTCTCCGAGGAGGCGGCCGGCCGACGACTGGGCCTCGTCTACGTGGAGACACCCGCCAACCCGACCAACGACCTGATCGACATCGAGATGGCGGCCGCCGTGGCTGCAGCGCACACCGCCGGAGATCATCGTCCGATGGTGGTCGTCGACAACACCTTTCTCGGGCCCTTGTTCCAGAAGCCCCTGGAGCATGGAGCCGACATCGTCCTGTACTCGGCCACCAAGTTCCTGGGCGGGCATTCCGACCTGATCGCCGGGATCGCCGTCGGGTCCAGAGCCGCGCTGAAGCCGGTGGCCGCCATGCGCACGTTCACGGGCACGATGGCCGACGCATGGACGGGTTGGCTCCTGATGCGCAGCCTCGAGACGCTCGACCTCCGCATGAACCGCCAGGCCGACACGGCCGCACGCGTGGCCGCCTTCCTGCGTGACCACCCCAAGGTCATCAGGGTGAGGTACCTGGGCTTCCTCGACACCGGAGACGCCCAATACGACCTCTTCAAGAGGCAATGCAGCGGAGCCGGGGCGATGATCTCCTTCGAGGTCGAGGGGGGCGAGGAGGGCGCATTCCGATTCCTCAACTCCCTGTCGCTCGTCTCTCTCGCCGTGAGCCTCGGAGGCACGGAGTCCCTCGCCGAGCACCCGTACACCATGACCCACGCCGGCGTCGATCCCGAGCACAAGCTCGCCAACGGGGTGACCCCCGGACTGGTCCGGCTCTCCGTCGGTGTGGAACACCCCGACGACCTGATCGCTGATCTCGCACACGCTCTCCTGAGCGTCTGAAACCAAAAGGAACGCCAATGCAGACAAAGAGACGAAGCTGGGCAGAGCCCTGGAAGATCAAGATGGTCGAACCGATCAGGATGACCACCAGGGCAGAGCGGGAACAGGCCATCCGCGAGGCGGGCTACAACACCTTCCTGCTGAAGTCCGACGACGTCTACATCGACCTGCTCACCGA
>JBFGRR010000114.1:0-5723 GCA_041567215.1 Acidimicrobiia bacterium
ACGGCGGTGATCTCGTCGATCGCCCTCGGCAGACACCGGTATTCCGCAGCTTCGGTGAGCAGCGCCAGCTGCGAGTAGCGACTGCCGAGGCGCTCGAGGATCTCGACCTCGGCCGTCAGCGCGGCCACCAGTTCTTCGTGCCCTTGGAACATCTCGGTGGTCCGGTCGGCAGGATCCGCCCGGACTTGCATCCGGGCGGAGACTTTCCTCGAGTCGGGTCCTGCGCCCTTTAGGTCTTTTCCGCATGGTCATGGACCATTCTTGAATGGTCCTCAAGGTCGATCAGGTGGTGTCGATCACCTTGTTACGCCCATGAAATACGACGCCTCTGACCGCCTGGTGACCGAGACCCTCGATCTGGTAGGCCTGATCGTGCGGGAGGTCTCCGCAAGATTCCCCCGGCACGTCGACCGGGCCGAGCTGTGGAGTGCCGGGGCCCTGGGGCTGGTCGAGGCCTCCCGGCGTTACGACCCCGCTTCCGGAGTGCCCTTCGCCCGTTATGCGGCCATCCGCATCCGTGGAGCCATCATCGACTCGACCAGGGCGCGGGACTGGGCCAGCCGGTCGGTCCGCAGACGCGCCCGTGAAGTCGCCAGAGCCTTGCAGTCGATGGAGCAGGCCGACGGGCGGTCGCCCGGAGAGGCCGAACTGGCCGAGCGAGTCGGTATCTCGGTCGAGGAACTTCGCAGCCGGCAAGCCGAAGTGGTCAGATCGACGCTTCTGCAACTCGACATGCCTTCGGAAGAAGGCGAGGCCGGTCTCCAGGAGGTTCTCGAGTATCAAGGCGCGGATGACCATCCGGAGCGCTCTTTTGCCGCAAAGGAGATGCGGGCCACGCTGCTCGCCGCGGTGAGGCATCTCCCGTCCCCCCAGCGGGAGGTAGTGACCCGGTACTACCTCGATGGCGAGATGCTCCAGGAAATCGCCGAGGACTTCGGCCTCACCGAGGCGAGGGTGTCACAGATTCGAGCCGAGGCACTTCTCTCGGTGAGGGCGTTCTTCGCAACCCAGTACGAGGGCGTCCAGGCCGTGCCCGGCAACGCATCAGGGTCGAAGTCGAGAGCCGCCTATCTGAAGAGGATGGCCGACGAAACCAGCTGGCGCACCCGACTCACGGTCGACCTCGAATCCGAAGCGCCGGTGATCCGATCAGGCGTTCCCGGCCCGATCGACTCTTGACACGAGGAAATCACCCATCGCCGAGAGAACGGCGCGCGCCTCGCTGTCCGGCAGGGGAGCCAGGGCTGCATCCGCTGCTTTGATCCGCGCCCTCGCCTGTTCCAGGGACGCCTCGACGAAGCCCCCATTGCGAACCAGGGCGATCACCGTGGCGATCGATTCGTCCGTGTACGGCCTCTCGCCGAGCAATGACTCCAGGGGTTCCTTGTCGGGTCCGTCGAGAGCGAGAAGGACCGGCAGGGTGAACTTGCCTTCGCGGATGTCGCTCCCGGCCGGCTTCCCGAGCCTTTCGGTGGTGGCGACCAGGTCGAGGGCGTCGTCGGCGATCTGGAAGACCATGCCCACCTCGGCGGCCCAGGTGCTGAGGGCTTCGATGGTGCCCTCGTCGGCGCTCGAGGCTATCGCCCCGAGGCGGGCCGAAGTCCTGATCAGGCTGGCCGTCTTCAGATAGATGACCCGCTCGTAGTCGGCGATGCCATGGCTGATGTCGAAGTCGATCTGCAGCTCGCGGGTTTGCCCTTCGACGAGCTCTGCGTAGGTCGTGGCCAGCAGGCGGACCGACTCCTGTGACAAATGGGTGGCCGCGTTCTCCGAGGCCTTCGCCATCAGGAAGTCGCCGGCGAGGATGGCGAGTGTGTTGGTCCAGTTGACGTTGGCCGACGATGCGCCGCGCCTGGTGTCTGCCTCGTCGATGACGTCGTCGTGGTACAGGCTCCCCACGTGGATCAGTTCGACGGCCACGCCCGCCTCGATGGCCTTGCCGTCCTGCACCGGTCCGAACTCTGCGGCGAGCAGGGCGAGGAGTGGTCTGTAACGCTTGCCGCCGGCGACCAGCAGGTGTTGGGCGATCTCGGTCAGATACCGGTCTTCGCTCTGGCTCGCCTCGAGCAGGCGCGCCTCGAGGCGGTCCATTCGATCCCAGATCCTGGGTAGTTGGACGAGACGTCGGAGTTCGCTCATGGGCTGGGGTAGCGTACCGTTCTCCACCATCCTGGAATCCCCGGCTCTTGGCCGATGTTGGAAAAACCGACCCGGCGGTATACTCGCCGTCAGGCCAGGAATAGTTGCGAGGAGGCATCTGCCTTGTTCGAACGCTTCACAGATCGGGCTCGACGAGTCGTCGTCCTGGCGCAGGAAGAAGCCCGCTATCTGAACCACAACTACATCGGCACCGAGCACATCCTCCTCGGTCTCCTCAACGAGGGCGAGGGCATCGCCGCTCGTGCCCTGGAGAGCCTCGGAATCAACCTCAATGGTGTGCGTGAGCAGGTCGTCGAGATCATCGGTCAGGGCCAGCAGGCCCCCACGGGGCACATCCCCTTCACGCCGCGGGCCAAGAAGGTGCTCGAGCTCTCGCTTCGCGAGGCGCTCCAACTCGGCCACAACTACATCGGGACCGAGCACATCCTCCTCGGTCTGATCCGCGAAGGGGAAGGTGTCGCCGCGCAGGTGCTCCAGAAGATGGGCGCCGAACTCCAGAAGGTCCGTCAGACGGTGATCCAGCTGCTTTCGGGCTCTCAGGGGGAGTCCGAGCAGGCGTCCTCCGGCCCTTCATCTTCGTCCCGGGAGTCGTCTTCGGCGCAGGGCTCGACCATCCTCGATCAGTTCGGTCGCAACATGACCCAGGCCGCCAAGGAGCGCAAGCTCGATCCGGTGATCGGGCGTGTGCGGGAGATCGAGCGCGTCATGCAGATCCTCTCCCGGAGGACCAAGAACAACCCGGTCTTGATCGGCGAGCCCGGGGTGGGCAAGACCGCGATCGTCGAAGGCCTGGCGCAGCGGATCGTCGCCGGAGACGTGCCGGAGACGCTTCAGAACAAGAAGCTGTACACGCTCGACCTCGGTGCTCTGGTGGCCGGTTCCCGGTATCGCGGCGACTTCGAGGAACGGCTCAAGAAGGTCCTCAAAGAGATCAAGACCCGCGGTGACATCATCATCTTCATCGATGAGATCCACACCCTGGTCGGGGCGGGTGCCGCCGAGGGGGCCATCGATGCAGCCTCGATCCTCAAGCCGATGCTCGCTCGCGGCGAACTGCAGACCATCGGTGCAACCACCCTCGAGGAGTACCGCAAGCACCTCGAGAAGGACTCCGCCCTCGAGCGCCGCTTCCAGCCCGTGAAGGTGGAGGAGCCGTCGGTGTCCGACACCATCCTCATCCTCCAGGGGCTCAAGGACCGCTACGAGGCCCACCACACGGTGCGTTTCACCGACGCAGCGATCGTCTCTGCAGCCAACCTCGCCGACCGCTACCTGTCCGACAGGTTCCTGCCGGACAAGGCGATCGACCTGATCGACGAAGCCGGCAGCCGCATGCGCATCAACCGCAGCGGATCCAATCCGGAGTTCGTCGAGATCGACGGCAAGCTGACCGACGTCCGGAAGCAGAAGGCAGATGCCATCCAGGCACAGCAATACGAGCGTGCCGCCCAACTTCGTGATTCGGAGCGGAGCCTGATTGGTGACCGCCAGGTCATCGAGCGCCGCCTCGCCGAAGAGGGCTCCGACACCGGCTGGGTCATCGACGAGGAGGAGATCGCCGAGGTCCTCGGCCAGTGGACCGGCATTCCCGTTCACCGTCTCACCGAAGAGGAGACTGCTCGCCTGGTACGCATGGAGGACGAGCTGCACAAGCGGATCATCGGCCAGCACGACGCCATCGTTGCGGTTTCGAAGGCGATCCGGCGCACCCGGGCAGGGCTCAAAGACCCCAAGCGGCCTTCCGGCTCCTTCATCTTCCTCGGCCCTTCCGGGGTCGGGAAGACCGAGTCTGCCAAGGCGCTCGCCGAGTTCCTGTTCGGTGATGAAGACGCATTGATCCAGCTCGACATGTCCGAGTACATGGAGAAGCACACGGTCAGCCGTCTGGTCGGCTCTCCCCCCGGGTACGTGGGCTACGACGAGGGCGGCCAGCTGACGGAAGCGGTTCGCCGCAAGCCGTTCTCGGTGGTGCTCTTCGACGAGATCGAGAAGGCCCATCCCGATGTCTTCAACACGCTGTTGCAGATCCTCGAGGACGGACGCCTCACCGACGCCCAGGGCCGCACCGTCGACTTCAAGAACACCGTGATCATCATGACGTCGAACCTCGGCACCCGCGACCTCCGCAAGTCCTCGATCGGGTTCCATCAAGAGGACGCCAGGGACACCTACGAGAAGATGCGCGAGAAGGTCCACGAGGAGCTGAAGCGCCATTTCCGTCCCGAGTTCCTCAACCGAATCGACGAGGTCATCGTCTTCCACGAGCTGACCCTCGACGAGGTCAAGGAGATCGTCGATCTCATGCTGGTGCGTGTCAGGGAGCAGATGGCGACCCGCGGGCTCGATCTGGTCTTGACCGACGACGCCAAGGGTTTCATGGGTGTGAAGGGTTACGACCCCGAACTGGGCGCTCGACCACTGCGGCGGGCGATCCAGCGACTCCTCGAGGACAGTCTCTCCGAGAAGGTGCTGATGGGCGAGTTCAAGACCGGCTCGACGATCCTCGTCGGCGTCGACGAAGAGAACGACGAGCTCTCCTTCGAGGAGATCGCCACTCCCGAGCAGCCCTCGGTGGAACTCGCCGGCTCCAGCGAATAGGACGCAACGTCTTCCCCCACGAAGTGGGGGCAGGGACCCGCTTTGCGGGTAGGGGGGCAACGACCCTCCTACCTGTCGGCTCGCTTGGCTCGCCTACAGGAACCTTCCTCCCTCGCTCCGCTCCGGAGGACCTACCTTGACCTAATACCTCTTCGTGATCGTCCGGTGGTGCTCGCCCATCTGTCCGGCTCGCACGCCCAGCACGGCTTCGAACCAGAGGTAGTAGTCGAGTTGTGGAGTTGTCACCGGGTTGCCTCGAGCTGCCAGTGCACCGCGTAGCTGCTCGGCGGCGTAGATCGTGGCCCACCGTATCCCGTGCTCCCACGGTGAGTCTTCGGCGATGAGGGCCCGTCCGTCGATGGCCTCGGCGAGTTCGGGGGAGTAGACCAGAACACCCCGGTGGCGGAGGTGCCGCGGCAGCATGTAGTCGGGGTAGACCGGGAAGGCATCCAGGCCCGTGATCGGGCGGGGCGCCCTCGCAGCCATCATGGCGATGGCGAGGTGGGTGAGCTTGTCGAAGCGGAGCTCTCCGAGCGGGCTCACCGGGCGATCCATGAATCCGGGAATCGTCTTGACGATCAACTCGGCAGCGGCGGCCGCCTCCCATCGGGCCGCTTCGAGCAGGTTGACCGTCGATCCGTCCCAGGTCCTCTGCAGTGCCAGTCCACACTCGCGCAGAGCCGTCAGACGCTCGGGAATCATCTGCAGCGTTCCAGCGCCGTCAAAGAAGCGGCCATCGACGAGTGCCAGATCGATCCGGTCTTCGAAGGCACGCGTGAAACAGGCCCAGATTCCGGACGCGTCATCGAGCCATTCTCCGCCCAGTTCCGCCCGCCAGGTCTCCTCGCCTTCGGGCGCCCACAGACACCAGACCACCGACGAGCCCAACAGGGCGAAGTCGCACCAGTGTTGGCCGGTCCATGGCGGAACACCCGGGTAGTCGAAGCCGGGATCGGCGAATCGAT
>JBFGRR010000115.1:0-5692 GCA_041567215.1 Acidimicrobiia bacterium
CGGCTCGCAGATCTGATCGCTACCGAAGACCGCGGGGCCTCTGTCGGGAGTCTGGCTCAAACCCCCCTGATGATTCCTGAGAGCAAGCGGATTTTCGACCTGCTGAGGGAGATGCAGACCTCGGGAACCCATCTGGCAGTGATCGTGGACGAGTTCGGCGGAACGGCAGGGCTCATGACGGTCGAAGACATCGCCGAGGAACTGCTCGGGGTCATCGACGACGAGCCACCCGTGCAGGAGACCGACACCGGCTGGTCGATCGACGCTTCCCTGCCTGTCGAGGATCTGGCGGACTTGCTGGAGGAAGAGCTTCCGGATGGGGAGTGGAACACCGCAGCAGGACTGCTGATGGGCATCCTCGGGCGCGTGCCGGTGATCGGTGACGAGGTTTCGGTCTCCGGCCACAAACTACGGGTGGCCTCGGCACGCGGGCGCCGGGTGACCCGTATCGACGTCAACTGACCTTTGGTCAGCCGTTTCGCTTCTCGTCGCTGGTCAGGGTTCTCACCACCGCGCCCAGCCCCTTCACCGGCAGCGCTGCCACGTGGAAGAGTCCCATGCCCAGTGACTTGGGTATCTCCTTGAGGCGCGGACCCCCGATGAACCCCTTGCGGGCGAAGTAGACCCAAAGTCCGATCGCCACGACGGCCATGAGGCCGAGGGCCAGGAAATAGCCCTCGGGTTGGGCCAATTCGGGCATGTTGGCGAAGTTCATGCCCCAGATGCCGGCCAGCAGACCGAGGGGGAGCACGATCGCCGAGAACACGGTGAGCACCTTCATGACCCTGTTCATGTCTTCGGCAACCGAAGACCGATATGTCTCCAGCACCGAGCCGAGGAGCATCCGGGCACCGTCGAGCGACTCGACGGTGCGGTAGAGCTGTTCGTAGACGTCGGCGAAGCGCTGGCGGGCCCGTCGCCCGATCAGGGGGGTGGCTCCCTCCCTGGCCAGTGCCAGGAGGACTTCGCGTTGAGGTGCCACGAAACGCCGCAAACGGGTGGCGTCGCGCCGCAGCGCCTGCACCTCGCCAACCACGCTCGGGTCTCTGACGATCGCCCGGTCCTCGAGACCTTCGACGTGGTCGTCGAGGAAGTCGACGAGCGGCAGGTAGGGGTATGCGGTGGCCTGTGCGATGCGAGCCAGCATGCGGTCGGGTCCTCCGTCGGCGCTTCCCGGCCGGGTCAGCGCCGATTCGATCAGGTCGTCGATGGCCTGGATCGGGCGGTGGCGGATGGTCACCAGTAGCCCGTCGGCGAGGAAAGCGTCGAGTTCGATCGTGGTGACCCTCGGTTCCAGAGGCCCCAGTGCGTGGAGCACCACGAACACGTGGTCGCCGAAGTCGACGAACTTGGAGAGCGGCGAGTCGTCGAACACGTCCTCTACGCTGAGGCGGTCCCAGCCGTGATCCCCGGCCATCTTCTCGATGGTCTCCCGGTCCGGCGCGACGATGTCGATCCACTTCCAGCCCTCGTCTGCAGGCCCATCGGTCTCGACGAGCGGCTCTCCATCCGCACGATGGTGGAAGGTCCGGTACGAGGTCTCGAAAGTGGCCATGGCCGAGAGGCTAGAGGGCGAGCTCAACCCTGGGCCAGCGGCAACTCCACCCTGAACACCGTGCGACCCGGTTCCGATGTGACCGTCAGATCGCCGCGGTGGTCGAGAACCACTATCCGGTAGCTCAGCGACAACCCAAGTCCGGTTCCCTTACCTGGCGGTTTCGTCGTGAAGAAGGCGTCGAACACCCTGGCGCGGATGTCCTCGGGGATCCCCGGTCCGTCGTCCTCCACCTCGACCACGACCGTGTCGGTGTCGGAGGTCACCCTCACCTGGATCCGCCCACCTTCGCCGGTGGCGTCGATCGCGTTGTCCAGCAGGTTCGTCCACACCTGGTTGAGCTCGGTTCCATTGGCGGTGATCGTGGGCAGATCGTCCGGGTACGTCCTCTCGATCGACACGCCCTTGGTCTTGTGGGCCAGGAGAACCAGGGTGTCCTCGATGCCCTGGCGGAGATCGACGTCCTGGATCGGTGCCTGATCGAGATACGAGTAGCTCTTCAGGGACTTGACGATCTCGGAGATGCGGTGGGCCCCTTCCCCGATCTCTCGAGCCACCCGGGTCAGCGAGCCGAGTGTCATGGACAGGCCGAGGGCCGCGGAAGCGCGTCGACCGGTGACTCCGTCGAGCGCCGTCGTGACATCGGCGGCGGTGAGTCCGGAGGAAGCGGCCTCGGAGGCGACACGCCAGGGTTCCGGCACCCCGAGGGCGTCGAGAGCACCCTCCAACTCGGCTTCGAGGTCCGATTGGGTGATCGGGTCGGTGGGGGGGACGGCGGCGGCCATCGCTTTGCCGATCCGGTCGAGGAGGGCTTCGTCGCCGGGCTCGAGCACCGAGAACGCCGCCAGCAGGTCACCGGCCAGCGCCCCGGCGGTTGCGCCCAGGTGCCCTGCGGCCCGTTTGACCGCTGCGGCCGGATTGTTGAGTTCGTGCGCCACCCCGGCGGTGAGGGTGCCGAGCTGGGCCATCCGTTCGCTGTGGCGCATCTGCTGCTGGGTCTCCTGCCACCGGTCGAGGAGCGTCGAGAACATGGCTCGCATCGCGGTGATGCTGGTGGCCAGAAGCTCGTCCAGCTGGACCTTGGTGATCGTCATCAGTGTCGAGTCGGCGCGGGCTCGGGCGGTGGCGCTGCGAGGCGCCTCCTGGAGGAGGGCCATCTCCCCGATGACGTCGCACTCCTTGCGCACCGCCAGGAGGACCTCCCTGGACCCGGACACCTTGAGGATCTCGACCTCGCCGGACACGATCACGTAGGCGCGCTCACCGGCGTCGCCTTCGGTGAACAGCGTCTCGCCCTGGTCGAGGGTGATCTCCTCGATCTTGGAGGCGAGGCTCACCAGGTCGTCATCCGACAGCTCTGCGAACAGACCGACGCGGCGGAGGAGCCCAGTCCGTGGATTGCTCATATGGAGGCCAGGTACTCGTGGATGAACGAGATGCACACCGACCCCTGCCCCACCGCAGATGCGACCCGGCGGATCACCCCATGGCGGACGTCGCCGGCCGCGAAGATGCCGGGCACGCTCGTCTCCTGGAGGTAGGGGTCACGATCGAGAGGCCAGCCCTTGGGCCGTTTCCCATCGACCATCAGGTCGCTGCCGGTGAGGATGAACCCCTGGCGGTTCATTGCCACGACTCCTTCGAGGAAGGCCGTGTGCGGCACCGCACCCACGAAGATGAAGATGCCCGCTGCGGGGACGGACCGCTGCTGGCCGTCCGTCTTCAGCACGATTTGCTCGACGTGGTCGTCGCCCAGCACCTCGATGACCTGGGTTCCCGTCAGCACCTCGATGTTCGGCGTCGCCTCGATCTGGTCGACGAGATACTGAGACATCTTCTCACCGAGCGAGTCTGCCCGCACCACCATGGTGACCTTCGAAGCGAACCGGGAGAACATCATGGCTCCCTGGCCGGCGGAATTGGCGCCTCCGATGACGAACACCTCGTCGTCCTGGAAGTGGGCGGCTTCACTGACGCTGGCGCCGTAGTAGACGCCCGCTCCGCTGAACCTCTCGTAGCCGGGCACGTTCAGCTTTCGCACGGTCATTCCCGAGGTGATCAGTACCGCCTTGCTCGTGATCTCCGTGCCGTTGGAGAGTTCGACGACCTTCATGGGCCCGTCCACCCTGATGCCTGTGGCCTCGACCGCGGTCAAGACCTCGGCGCCGAACTTGCGCGCCTGGGCGTGAGCGCGCCGGGCGAGGTCGCTGCCGCTGATCCCGTTCGGGAACCCGAGGTAGTTCTCGATGCGGCTGCTGGTTCCGGCCTGGCCGCCGGTTGCCTGCCGCTCGACGACGGCGGTTCGCAGTCCCTCCGAAGCCCCGTATACCGCGGCGGCGAGGCCGGCGGGCCCGGCACCGATGATCGTCAGGTCGTACAGGTCGGCTCCGGCTGTCACCTGCATGCCGATCCGTTCGGCCATCGTGGTGCGGTCCGGACGCGACAGGGAAGACCCGTCGGGGAAGGTGACGGCTGGGAGTTCGACATCGCCGAGCGCCTCGAGGAGCGCCACCGCCTCCGACTCCCTCTCGACATCGAGGAACCGATAAGGGATCCGGTTGAGGGCGAGGAAGTCCTTCAGTTCATAGGTGAGCGGAGACCAGCGCTGGCCGAGGATCCTGATGCCGTCGAAGCTCGGCGGATTCGATGCGAGCCAGTCGCTGAGGAGGTCGTCGAGGACGGGGTAGAGGGTGTCCTCCGGCGGGTCCCACGGCTTCATCAGGTAGTGGTCGAGGCCGACTTTGTTGATGGCGGTGATTGCGGCTTCCGTGTCGGCGTAGGCGGTGAGAAGGACACGTTTGGCGTTCGGGAAGAAGGGGAGGGCCCGTTCGAGGAGGTCGATGCCTTCGATCTCTGGCATGCGCTGATCGACGAGGAAGAGCGCCACGTTGTCGCCGCGACGCTTGAGTTCCTCGACGATGGAGAGGCCTTGCGGCCCGCCCGGCGCAGCCATCACGCGATAGGTCTCGGCATATCGTGAACGCAGGTCCCGCTGAACCGATGCCAGGACGGGTGGGTCGTCGTCCACTGCCAGGATGATCGGCTTGCTCATGTCTTCTCACTCTCGTCGGGAAGGGCCAGGTATCGATGGGTCAGGCCGTTTTCGGTCACCTCGACGATCCGGAGCCCTGACGGATCATCTCCAAGGGTGACACCGACCGGACCGGTGACCACCATGTCCATGCTCTTGTAACGGCCGCCCCCGTTGCGGTGCCAGTGGCCCGCGAAGAAGGCTGTGGTTCGATGACGGTCGAGGAGTTCGAGGAGCTCGGACCGGAGCGGATTGGGCACGCTCCAGTACGAGTCGGGCTCGTCGTGGGCGGTCACGAAGAGCGGATGGTGGCCGAAGATGATCCGGTACCTGGCGTCTGCGGCCTCGGTGAGGCTGGACTCGAGGAAACTGAGCTGTTGCTCGTGCTCGTCGGGAACGAGCTGGGGGTTCGCCCAGATGGTGGTGTTGATTGCGATGAATGCGTCGTCGCCCTGGCGGAAGGTGTAACGGTCGGGTCCGAACTCCCTCCTGTAGGCAGCGAGGCTCTCGGAGGTGGGCACGGTGGCGTCGTAGGCCACGTCGTGGTTTCCGGGGACCAGCCAGAGCCGCTCGATGCCGCCGCGGACATCGTTGAAGGCCACTATCTGCGCCTGGCTGGCGATGTCGTCCACCAGATCACCACCGATGACCGAGAAAGCCGGATCCAGTGATCGGGTCAGCGCCACTGCATCCCTGAACCGGGCCTCGTCCCACTCGAACCCGGTGGTGCGGGGGACCTTCCGAACGGTCATACCGATGTCGCGGTAATGGGCGACCGCCGCGTCGTCGAAACCGCTGAAGGTGGCGTAACACCCGAGTTGACAGTCGGCCATGAACACGAAGGCGTACCGCATGTCAGATCGTATTGGCCTTCAGGAAAGCCCGCCTGAGTTCACGATCCTCCATCAGGTCTGCAATGTCGGCGACCGTGTCCGCATGTGCTTCCCGCCACATCTTGTGCTCCCCGTCGAGGCCCGCCGCTTCGGCTACGCCGGCGGCGCTCTTCTGGATGCGCGCCACCAGGGGGAGTTGACCCTGGGCGCCTGCCTGGGCGGCGGCCTGCTCGAAGAGCTTCATGCTCTCGTCCGGCCGGCTCGTCAGCGCTC
>JBFGRR010000116.1:0-5670 GCA_041567215.1 Acidimicrobiia bacterium
GCCGATTTACCGCTTCAGACCCAGTATCCGTCGAGGCGGGCGAGCACCTGGAGCATGGTCTCGTCCGATCCGCCCCCGATACTGCCGAGCCTCGCGTCGCGGTAGTAGCGGGTCGTCCAAGTCTCCTCCATGTATCCGATGCCCCCGTGGAACTGGAGGCACCATTCGCCGATCTCCCGGCTGAGACGGCCGGACTTGAGCTTGGCGATCGTGGCGAACCGTGCCGGCTCTTCACCGCGCATCTTGGCCTCGGCGGCCGTGTAGGTGTAGTGCTTCAGTAGATCGAGTTCGGCGGCCAGCTCGGAGAGCTTGTACTGGATGTAGTGGTTCTTGAGGAGCGGCTTCCCGAACACGATCCTCTCCTTCAGGTAGTCGCGGGTGCGTTGCAGCGCCAGCTCCATGCCCCCGACGGCCTGATACGACGCCCACATGCGTTCCCCGACGAACTGCGCCATCTGCTGTTGGAATCCCATGCCCACCGTGCCGAGGGCGTTGGAGAGGGGGACCCGCACGTCCGTGAAGGAGAGGAGTCCGGTGTCCGAGGCCCTCATACCGAGCTTCTCGAGCTTCTTCGACACCTCGAAGCCGGGGGTGTCGGTGGGAACGATGATCTGGCTCATGCCCTCGTAACCGCCTTCGGTGCCGGTCCGGGCCAGGATGCACAACCAGTCGGCCTGCAGGGAGTTGGTGATGTAGATCTTCGAACCGTTGATCACCCACTCGTCACCGTCCTGCACCGCACGAGTGCGGATTGCCGACACGTCGGAACCGGCATCTGGCTCCGTGACGGCGATGGCAGCCACTGCCTCGCCACGGAGCGCCGGGGCCAGATATCTCTCCTTCAGTTCCGGCGTGCCGAACTGGTGCAGAGAAGGGGTCGCCATGTCGACCTGCACGCCGAGAGCCATGCCGATGGACCCGTGGTTGGCGCGGCCAAACTCCTCTGCAAGCACGACGGTGAACAGGTGGTCTGCCCCCTGGCCCCCGTACTCGGGGTCGTACTCGAGCCCCAGGAATCCGAGGGCGGCCATCTCCTTGAACACCTCGTGGAGCGGCATCATCCGCTCCTCCTCCCAGGTCTCCACCCTGGGGTTGATCTGCTCTTCGACGAAAGAACGGACCAACCGGCGGAACTCGTGGTGTTCGAGCGTGAACGGCATCGTCACTCCAGATCGGATACAGAGCGGACGCTAGTCCCTGTCGCTGGCGCCGCGATCGGGGCGATACGGGCGTCAGGACGCGACGGGAAGCGACACCTCGAAGCGGCTTCCCTGTCCTGGGCCGCTCGAGTGGACGACTATGTCGCCCCCATGGAGCCTGGCGATGCTGCGGGCGATCGTGAGCCCTACTCCGGTGCCCCCCGGGACGCTCCTGTCAACTCTGTAGAACCGCTCGAAGACCATGTCGAGCGCCTCCGGAGCGATCCCCTTGCCGTCGTCCTCTACGGTGACGATGGCCACTTCATCCTTCTCACCCCAAGACACCGAGACGTGGCCGCCTGGCTGCGTGTACGACAAAGCGTTGCCGATCAGATTCGTCAAGACCTGAACGAGTCGGTCCGCGTCGCCAAGGACGACGGTCTTCGGGTCACCCGCCAGATGAATCGAGACGCCCTTGTCCACGAACTGCGAGTCGAGCCTCGCGGCGACCGAGGTTGCCAGCTCACCGATGTCGACCGGCGCAAATCGGAGGCCGACTACACCCTCCTCGGTTCGCGACAGCAGGCCGAGGTCGTCGGCGAGCCGCTTCATGCGGGAAGCCTCGAGGGCTATCGACCCGAAGATCTCCGGGGACGGCTCCAGGACCCCGTCGAGCAGTGCCTCCATGTACCCCTCGACGGTTGCCAGTGGTGTGCGGAATTCGTGCGCGAAGTCGGTGAGAAGACGCATGCGCCGCTGCTCGGTGGTAGCGAGACTGTCGGCGAGCCTGTTCACATCGCTGGCGAGGCCTGCCAGTTCGGCCTCGGCCGGGAGCGCGACCCTCTCGCCGTAGTTCCCTTCCGCCAGCTTCCTGGTCGCACGGCGAACATCGTCGATGGGCTCGATGAGCCGCCGAGAGGCAAACCAGGCCGCCACCAGGGCCACAAAAAGCCCAACACCCACCGATACAACCAGAGCCTGGTTGAGGGCCCGGATCGTGGCCTCCTGGAGATCGGAGGCCAGGGCGTCGCCGCCCATCATCCCGGCCATCATCCCGATGTGGTCTCGGTAGAACGCGGGGGCGGTGAGACGACCCACCACCAATACGGTGATGGCGATCCCCAGGACCACGAGTACGTGCGACAGGGCGAGGCGCGACCGGAGAGTTCGAAACCGACTCACTGTGTCACGCCGACGAACTTGTATCCGACGCCCCGCACGGTGGCGATGAACCGGGGGTCGTTGGCATCGTCACCGATCTCACGGCGGATGCTGGCGACGTGGACATCCACCAGGCGGTCGCTGCCGAAGTAGTCCCAGCCCCACACGCGTTCGAGGAGGTGAGACCTGGTGAAGACCCGCCCCGGGCTGGAGGCGAGCGCCACGAGGAGATCGAACTCCAGAGATGACAACTCGACGACCTTGTCGCCGGCGCGGATCTCCCGCGCATCCTGGTCGATGGTGAGGCCGTCGAAGCGCAGAACCGTGTCGACCGCGGTGGCTGCCCTGCCGCGCCGGAGCACCGCCTTGATACGCGCGGTCAGCTCCCGAGGGCTGAAAGGCTTGGTGACATAGTCATCGGCGCCGAGGCTGAGTCCCACCACGCGATCGACCTCCTCGGCCTTGGCGCTGAGCATGATCACCCACACCTCGGACTTGGCGCGGAGTTGCCGCAGGAACTCGAAACCGTCCATGCCGGGCATGGCGACGTCGAGGACGACGAGATCGTGGCCTCCCTGGTCGAGCCGGGTGTTCGCCTCCTCGGCGCTGGCCGCCTGGTCCACCGCAAAGCCCTCTGCACTCAGGTAGCGGGCGAGCATCTCCCTGAGCTGGGCGTCGTCGTCGACGATGAGGATGCGGCTCATGCGGCAATGCTAAGGCGGGGCGTCGGGGACGCCCCGCCTTGGGTCGAGGGGGGAGTCAGGCGCGAGGTCCGCGATTGACGGCAGCCTTGCTCTGTGACGCCATGTGGCTGATGTGGTGTCCGTGCTCGCCGCGAGCGTGAGCGGCGATGTGGTCACCGCCCATGATCGTTGCCATATCACCGATGTGCCTGGGCTGTCCCATGGTGGAATGGTGCTCACCGCACTCGGCGGCCGGCATCATCTGCGTCGTTGCGGGTGTCTCCTGAGCCTGGGCGGTCAACGGGACCACCGAAAGGGCCATCGCCCCGGCCAGTACTGCGAGTCTCTTGTTCATACGAACCTCCTTTGACGGAAGGTTCGCTCAGCGACATCAAGGCCGTGCATGCCGATTGATGAAGCTTCGGTGAAGGTTCACATGTTGCGGCGGTACTTGCCGCCCACCTCGTAGAGAGCGTCGGACATCTGGCCGAGCGAAGCCACCTTCGTGGCCGACATCAACGCCTCAAAAGTGTTGCCGCCGTGGATCGCGGCATCTTGGAGCGCGCTCAGGGCAGCCGGAGCCGCCATCGCGTTGCGAGCCTGGAAGGCCCGGAGATTGGCGATCTGGCCGTTCTTGTCGTCGTCGGTGGAGCGGACCACCTCGGAGGGGATCACGAACGGCGAACCCTCTTTCGAGATGAAGGTGTTCACGCCAACGATCGGATACTCACCCGACTCCTTGCGGCGTTCGTAGTAGAGCGACTCCTCCTGGATCTTGGTCCGCTGGTACTGACGCTCCATCGCCCCCAGCACGCCGCCCCGGCTGCTGAGACGCTCGAACTCCATCAGGACCGCTTCCTCCACGAGGTCGGTGAGTTCCTCGATGATGAACGACCCCTGCATGGGGTTCTCGTTCTTGGCCAGTCCCAACTCCCGGTTGATGATCAACTGGATGGCGACGGCGCGTCGCACCGACTCCTCGGTCGGCGTGGTTATCGCCTCGTCGTACGCGTTTGTGTGAAGGCTGTTGCAGTTGTCGTACACCGCATACAGCGCCTGCAGCGTCGTGCGGATGTCGTTGAAGCCGATCTCCTGGGCGTGCAGTGACCGTCCCGACGTCTGGATGTGGTACTTGAGCATCTGTGACCGCTCGTTGGCGCCGTAGCGGCGCTTCATCGCCTTGGCCCAGATGCGGCGGGCCACTCGCCCGATCACCGCATACTCGGCATCTATCCCGTTCGAGAAGAAGAAGGAGAGGTTGGGCGCGAAGTCGTCGATCTCCATGCCCCGAGCCAGGTAGTACTCGACGAAGGTGAACCCGTTGGCAAGCGTGAAGGCGAGTTGGGTGATCGGGTTCGCTCCCGCCTCGGCCATGTGATACCCGGATATCGACACGGAGTAGAAGTTGCGCACGTCGTGCTCGACGAACCACTCCTGGATGTCACCCATCATCCTCAGGGCGAACTCGGTCGAGAAGATGCACGTGTTCTGGGCCTGGTCCTCCTTGAGGATGTCGGCCTGGACCGTCCCCCGGACCGCTTTGAGCGTCTCGGCCTTGATCCTGGCGTAGACGTCCGGCGGCAGCACCTGGTCTCCGGTGACCCCGAGGAGCATCAGTCCGAGGCCGTCGTGGCCGGCGGGGAGGTCGCCGCCGTACACGGGCCGATCGTTTCCGAGCAGGGAGTGGATCCTCTCTTCGACCGCTCCCTCCAGTCCTTCGGAGGCGATGAAACGCTCACACTGCTGGTCGATGGCGGCGTTCAGGAAGAAACCGAGGATCATCGGTGCCGGACCGTTGATGGTCATCGAGACAGACGTGGCCGGGTCCAGGAGATCAAAGCCCGAATAGAGCTTCTTCGCGTCGTCGAGCGTTGCGATGGACACGCCCGAGTTCCCGACCTTGCCGTAGATGTCGGGACGCTCGTGCGGATCGTTCCCATACAGCGTCACCGAGTCGAATGCCGTGGACAGTCGCTTGGCGGGCATCTCTGCGGCCAGGTAGTGAAAACGTCGATTCGTCTGCTCGGGGGGGCCCTCGCCGGCAAACATCCTGGTGGGGTCCTCGGCGGTGCGCTTGAGCGGGTAGATACCGGCAGTGAAAGGGAAACGGCCGGGAACGTTGTCCTGGAGGATCCAGTGGAGCCTGTCTCCCCAGGCCTGGTATCGGGGAAGCGCCACCTTGCGGACCAGGGTGTGCGAGAGGGTCTCGCTGATCAGCGGGACGCGGATCTCGCGGCCGCGAACGTGATAGACGAACTCCTCGCCTGCGTACTCGGCTTCGGTGGCGGGCCAGCGCTCGAGCTCGCGCCGGTTGGCCGGGTCGAGACGCTCGTTCAACTCTGCGATCAGCGCCTCGACCTGGTCTCTCGCCTCACCTTCCTCGAGGGCCTGGCGGGCGCCTTCGAGTCGGTAGAGGTCTTGGGCGATAAGCGCCTGATCTCTCGCCTCCCGGTCGTACCTGCGGATCTCTTCGACGATCTCGGCTAGATACCGCTGACGGTCGGGCGGAACCACGTGGAGTTTCGCCTCGTCATCCAGGGGCAGGTCGAGTCCTGAACGGAACTCCATGCCCGTCTTCACCTGGAGGGCAGCGAGCAGGTGGCGATAGAAGCGGTTGGTGCCGGGGTCGTTGAAGTCGGACGCGACGGTGAGGTGGACCGGCAGATCCTCGTCGGGTCCATCGAAGA
>JBFGRR010000117.1:0-5608 GCA_041567215.1 Acidimicrobiia bacterium
CGGGATCGAGAATCCACCCAGGCAGGCCTGTGTTCGTCGTCGGGGAAGACGGGCCGTTCCGGCGGCGGCTCGATCCACACCTCGCCGTCCACGACACGGAGCCCCACGTCGCCGATCCCACAGCTGAGCTTCTCGGGACCTCCCGGACCCATCACCGAGAGCACCCACCCCGCCCCCACCAGCGGATGGCCCGCGAAGGGCATCTCCATGGCCGGTGTGAAGATCCGGACCGAAGGGTCACCCGGCAGCCTCCAATCGATGAAGGCGGTCTCCGAGTAGCCGAGGTCGGCGGCTATCGACTGCATGACATCCTCGGAGAGCCCGGTCACGTCCGTGACCACGCCGAGCAGGTTCCCTCCCTCCCCCTGGCGGGTGAAGACACGAAGCACGTAGCAGTGGCGCATGCCGGGACGGTACCCGGATCGGCTCCGACTACCGTCCCGGATCGTGCTGGAAGCACTGGGAATCGACTCACTGTTCGCCGAGATGACCCTCGGGCTCGGCCTGGCCATCATCGCCGGGAACGGCTTCGCGCTCTGGAAACATCGGCGGGGTGAGCGTCCGGCGGGTGCCACGGGCTCGTTCCGGATGGGAAGGGTCGTCTTCCTGATGATCGTCGGGCTCTTGATGGCGATCTGGGGCGGTCTCTCGGTCTTCGGATGAGGACGGCCTGGTAGCCTCTCGCCGCGCCTGCGGGTGTAGTTCAATGGCAGAACACGAGCTTCCCAAGCTCGGAGTGAGGGTTCGATTCCCTTCACCCGCTCCACCTCGATGCACCCGAAGGGAGCCAGCACTTGATCTTCTCCGACCGGAGCATCCGGGATGCGATCGCCACCGGCCGCATCGAGATCGACCCCTTCGACGATTCCCTGGTACAGCCTTCCAGCGTGGATGTGCGCGTCGACCGCGGCTTTCGGGTGTTCGAGAACCACCGGTACCCCCACATCGACCCCCGTGAGCCGCAGGACGACCTGACCAAGCTGGTGGTGGCGGACGGCGACGAACCGTTCATCCTCCATCCGGGCGAGTTCGTGCTCGGATCGACACTCGAGAGGGTCAGGCTGGGGACCGACGTGGTGGCCCGTCTCGAAGGCAAGTCGAGCCTGGGCCGGCTCGGGCTGCTGATCCACTCGACGGCCGGTTTCGTCGACCCCGGGTTCGACGGCCACATCACGCTCGAGCTCTCGAATGTCGCCAACCTGCCGATCGCCATCCATCCCGGCATGCGGATCGGCCAGATCAGCTTCTATCAGATGACCAGTGAGGCCGATCACCCCTACGGCTCGAGCGAGGTCGGGTCGAAGTACCAGGGTCAGCGCGGCCCCACGCCGAGCCGGAGCCACATCGACTTCAGCCGCTGAACTCAAGATCGGGGCGCAGAAAGCCGATACATCAGGAAGTAACTGCCCGCATCCTCTCTCGATCCCTCTCTCCTGCGAGCGGGCGGAGTCAGACGAATGAGCGGCCCTCCCGGGGGCCGCTCATTCATTGCCGGTCAGTCCCTGCCGAGATCGGAAAAGCGGGTGAACTCGGGCATGAAAGTCATCTCGACGACACCCGTCGAGCCTGCCCTGTGCTTGGCGACGGCCACCTCGGCGATGCCCTTCTTCTCGGTGCGTTCGTTGTAGTACTCGTCCCTGTAGATGAAGATCACCACGTCGGCGTCCTGTTCCAGAGACCCCGACTCGCGGAGGTCGCCGAGCCGGGGACGCTTGTCCTCCCGGCTCTCGAGGTTTCGGTTGAGCTGGGAGACCGCGATCACCGGCAACTCGAGTTCCCGTGCCAGGTTCTTGAGGGAGCGGGAGATCTCGGCGATCTCCTGCTGACGGTTCTCGCGAGCCACACCCTGCATCAACTGCAGGTAATCGACGACCACCAGACCGAGGCCGTGGGCGCGCTTGAGCCGCCGGCACTTGGCGCGAATGTCGGTGACGGTTGCCACCGCCGAGTCGTCCACGAAGACCGGTGCGTTGAAGAGCCGGCCTGCGGCATCCGTGAGTCGCGGCCAGGCGCTCTCGCCGATCTGCCCGGTCCGTAGCTTCATCGAGTCGATGCGGGCGACCGAGCAGAGCATGCGCTGGGCCATCTCCTCCTTGGACATCTCCAGCGAGAAGATGGCGACCGGTGTGCCCGCCATTGCCACGTTGGTGGCGATGTTGGTCGTCAATGCGCTCTTCCCCATGGCGGGGCGGGCGGCGATGATGAGGAGGTTGGCGGGATGGAGGCCGGTCAGTTTGCGGTCGAGATCACGGAACCCCGAAGACAGACCGGTCACCTCCGAGCCACGAGCCTCCAGCGCCTCCAACTCCTCGAGGGTCGAGAAGAAGAGCGGGCCGATCGCCTGCATGCCGTCGCCGACGCGGCGCTCGGCCACCTGAAGCACGGTGTGTTCGGCCCGGTCGATGACGGCGTCGATCTCGTCGTCGAGGCGCATGGCCAGGTCCGTGATCGCCGCACCGGCCTTGATGAGGCTGCGGCGCTGGCTGTTCTCCTCGACGATCCCCGCGTAGTACTCGATGTTGGCGGCGGACGGGACCACGTCGAGCAGCCCGGTGATGGTTCCCAACCCGCCGATCCGGTCGAGTTCGCCGGTCCGGCGGAGCTCGTCGGCAACGGTGATGGCGTCGATGGCACGGTTCCCGTCGAAGAGGCGGCGGATGGCACCGAACATCGACTGGTTGGCGGGGACGTAGAAGTCGTCGGGCACCAGTTTGTCCATCACCTCGGCGGCGGCCTCCGAGGAGAGCAGGATGGCCCCGAGAACCGACTCTTCGGCCTCGACCGAGTGCGGAGGCACCTTGCCTCCGATCCGCTGGCTCCTGCTCTCAACCACCGCAGTCATCGATGTTCCTCCCGGGTTCCTTCGTAACCGAAGGGTGTGACAAAAAGAGACCCCGGCCTCGGGGCCGGGGAAGCTGCGGTCAACCTAATGCGCCGCGGTGGCGTCGCGAAAACCCTTCAACTCGAGGTTTTTCGCGACACCACCGATCGGCGTTTCAAGCAGGGATAATGTCGAGGGTGATCGGGAACTCGACCTGAGGATGGAGTCTGACCCACACCTCGTGGAGGCCGATCGCCTTGATGGGTGACTGGATCTCGACGACCTTGCGCTCGAGTTCCACGCCCGTGAACCGACGGACGCCTTCCACCACATCGGAGACCCCGATCGAACCGTAGAGCTTGCCTTCGTCGCCGGCCTGGGCGGCGAGGACCACACGGGCGCCGGCGAGCTGGACCGCGATCGCCTCGGCGGCGTCCCGGGCCTTGCGATCGGCTCCCTCGCGGGAGGCGCGCAGACGCTCGGCCTGCACCATGGCACCCTCGCTGGCCTTCATGGCCTTCTTCTTCGGCAGCAGGAAGTTGCGGGCGTAGCCGTCGACCACGTCGACGACGTCACCCTTCTTGCCGAGGTCCTTGACGTCGGAGAGCAGTATCAGCTTCATCGGTTCCCCAGGTAAGGCAGGAGGGCCACTTCACGGGCATTCTTGATCGCCTGGGCGACCTCACGCTGGTGGCGGGGGCAGTTGCCGGTGACCCGACGGGTGCGGATCTTGGCGCGGTCGGACATGTAGCGACGCAAGGTGGCCACATCCTTGTAGTCGATGTACTCGACCTTCTCGCGACAGAACTGGCAGACCTTCTTCTTGACCCGCCGCATCGAGGCTTCGTTGCGACGGCGCTTCTTGGGTTTGTTGGCGGAACGTGACATGGAATCTCCTCTTAGAACGGGGCTTCGTCGGGCCCGTAGTCGTCACGCGCCACGGGACCGGGGGGAACGTTGGAACCGCCGCCGCCGCCTCCGTAGTCGCCGCCACGGGTGGTCTTGGAAACCTGGGCGGTGGCCCAGCGCAGCGACGGCCCGATCTCATCGATGGCCAACTCGACCACCGAGCGCTTGTCGCCCTCGGGGGTCTCCCATGACCTCTGCTCGAGACGGCCGGTGATGATCACCCGGGCGCCCTTCTGCAGGGATTCGGCCACGCTCTCGGCCTGGTCTCTCCAGACCGTTCCTCCGAAAAAGCTGGTGTCTTCCTGCCATTCGCCGCTCTGATCGCGCCAGCGACGGTTGACCGCCACGCGCAAACGCGCCATCGGCACTCCCGAGGGGGTGAATCGCAGTTCCGGGTCTTCGACGAGGTTGCCGACGACCGTGATGTTGTTGGTGGACATTTGGTCTCCTTCTCTATGCCTGCTCGCCCATCATCGCTGAGGGGTGTGACGGGTTTTCAGGCGCCGGGCCGGAACACTTTGTGTCTCACGACCTCGTCGGCCAGGGAGAGCATCCGGTCGAGGTCGGCGATCAACTCGGCTTCCGACTGGAAGTTGATCACCGAGTAGTAGCCCTCTGACAGGTGGTCGATCTCGTAGGCGAAGCGGCGCTTGCCCCAGAGATCGGTGCTGGAGACCGTGGCCCCTCTCCCACCGAGAAACTCCTCGACCGCACTCACCAGAGTGCGCACCTCGGTCTCGGCGAGGTCGGGCCGATGAATCGTCATCAGCTCGTACGTTCGCATGTTTCCTCCTATGGACATCCGCCTGAGCGGAAGGCCCCGCCTCGAGGACGGAGCAGGGTGGACGGCGGCGAGGCGCACAGCCTCGCCATGGGATGAGAGCAGTGTAGAGAGCAACCTCGAGGGAGGTAAATCCCCGGTCAGCTGTGCGGGAAGGTAACCCAGAAGCAGGCGCCGCCCAGTTTCTCGGAGCGCCGGTACCCCGCACTGCCGCCGTGGGCGGTCATGAGGGCGCCGATGATCGAGAGGCCGAGCCCAGAGCCGGGAACACGGTCGTTTAGCTGGTTGGCACCTCGCTCGAACCGTTCCCACACCACCTGCTCGTACTTCGGCGGCAATCCGGGTCCGTTGTCGTGGACCTCGAGGATCCGCTCATCGTCGCCTCGGCGGGCCACGACCAGGATCTTGCCGCCGCCGTAGCGGTGGGCGTTGGAAAGCATGCCGATGATGATCTGGCGCAAGCGCTGACGGTCGGCAACGAACTCCGTGAACGCCTCGACCTGTGCCTTCACCGGTGGCGGGCCGCTCCTCACGTCGAAGAAGCTGGTGATCGCCTCACCGATGACCTGGCGGGCATCGACCCGCTCACGGATCAGCGTCGCCGAGTCGAGCCGGTTCCTGATCAGGGCCACCATGTCACCGACCAACTGGTTGATGTGCGCCGACGAGTCGCGCACGATCGCAAACATGTCGCGACGCTCGGACTCGGGCAGCTCGATCTCGTCGTCGGAGAGGATGTCCACGAACCCGGCCACAGCAGTCATCGGGGTGCGCAGCTCGTGGGCGACCGAGAGGATCAACTGGTCGCGTTCGGCTTCGACCAGGTCACGCATCTCCCGGAGGAAGACCGCCTGACGGGCGATCAGCAGGGCCGCGACCACGGCGGTGCCGGCCGGGATCAGACCGAGATCCGGCGTCGACCCGATCTTCAGATAGAGAACGACCGCCAGCGGCAGAATCGCCGTGTAGGGGAGGATCGTCACCCAGACCGGCGGCCGCAGGTAAGACTTGTCGACGCGAGCCAACGGGCGACGCAAGAACCACGAGGTGACCGCCAGGGATCCGGCGGCGAGCAACAGCAGCGAGTCTCCTGCGGC
>JBFGRR010000118.1:0-5566 GCA_041567215.1 Acidimicrobiia bacterium
ACTCCCCCCTCCGGGGGGAGAGAAACCGCCCTCCACCCCGCAGGAGAGAGCCCTTTACGGCGGAGGGGGCGCTCCGGGGGGAGAGAAGATCGACAGGGGCGGCAGAGTGGGAGGGGACTGGCGGCTAGAGCGGAGACCCCGGGTCGGCGACAGGGCCACCGACCACGTCGCGAGTCAACAGCTCGGGGGCGAAGGCGACGGCCTCCCACGGGCGGGCAATCACGTGCCACGACAGCAGGGCGGCCGCCATCGGGACCGAAATCGGCGCATCGATGTGCACGCGGTTGTAGTTGACGGCCGACCCCCGCAGCCAGGCGGCCGGTTCCTGGCCGACCGTCAGCTGCCACCGACGTGGGATGTGCCCGTCGTGCTGGAGCATGTAGGCGAAACCAAGGCCGCTGACCTCCCAGCGGTTGCCCCAGAAAGAATCGCGGGTGGCTCGGGCAAACGGATGATCGTCTTCCACTGCCCGCACCACTCCCCACCCGTCGGGCTGCAGGGTCCAGCGGGTTCCGTCGCTCAACGTGACCCGGGTGTAGCAATTCCGTGGGCGGCGAACCGCCTTGGCGAGCACCTCGCCGCGCTGAACGAGCTGCCACTCATTCGAGAACAGCCCACTGGTGAGCTCGGCTTCACCGACTACCACTCTCGAGCCGTGCGCTTGCATGCCCCAACGGTAGTCGCCCGCGCGACGCCCGTATCATGCGAGCCATGCAGCTTCACCTTCTCGACGGCACCTATGAGCTGTTTCGCTCCTTCTTCGGAGCTCCCACCCGATCGGCTCCCGACGGCCGCGAGGTGGGGGCGGTGGCCGGGATCATCGCGTCCACCCTCGGCTTGCTGCGCGAGCCCGGCGTGACCCACCTCGGCGTCGCTACCGACTACGTCATCGAATCGTTTCGAAACGAGATGTTCGCCGGCTACAAGACGGGCGCAGGCATCCCGGAGGAGCTGATGTCTCAGTTCCGCGTGGCGGAGGAAGCCTGGGAGGCCATGGGGGTGACGGTGTGGCCGATGGTCGAGTTCGAAGCCGACGATGGCCTGGCCAGCGCCGCGTGGAAGTTCGAAGACCAGGTGGAGCGGGTTGTCCTACTCAGCCCCGACAAGGACTTGGCGCAATGTGTCGACGGGACCAGGGTCGTGACCTATGACCGCCGCCAGCAAATCGAGCGTGACGAGCGGGGCGTGTGGGAGAAGTTCGGGGTGGCACCGTCCTCCATCCCCGACTACCTGGGGCTGGTAGGCGACACCGCCGACGGTATCCCCGGGCTGCCCGGATGGGGCGCCAAATCAACCGCCACCGTGCTCGCCCACTACCGAACCCTCGAAGAGATCCCCGACGACAGCTCCGATTGGGAGGTCCCCGTGCGGGGGGCAGGCAAACTCGCCGACACCCTTGCCGCCCATCGGGAAGACGCCATCTTGTATCGGGAGTTGGCGACGCTGCGCCGCGACGTCCCGATCTCCGAGACCCTCGCCGACCTCGAATGGCATGGAGCCCGCCGAGCGCCCTACGAGGCGTTGTGCGGCCGGCTGGGCCTCGACGGTCTCGCTTCGCGGCCCCATCGGTGGCAGGAATAGGTGGACGGATCTACCCGGCAGCGGCCGTACCGCTAATGGGCCGGGGACCAACGACCGACATCAAAGGACGAAGGCCCGTACCGGCAGAGACAGCCGGGTGGTTAGCCTCGCTACGGAGGTTGCACGTGACAGACTCGCCGAAGCGCACCGAGCCGCGAACCCGAGAACTGCCGCCCCGGCCCCACGGCGTGGCAGCATGGAACCATGACCGCTCCACCTGACAGCTCTCCAGCCGAATACGAGCTGGCCATCATCGGTGCCAACCGCGCCGGGATATCGGTGGCAATGGATGCCTACACCGCCGGCGTCAAGCGGATCGTCCTGATAGACAGCGATGAAGTCGACCTGCCCGATCTCGGCGGCCAGCCCGACCTGCTGTTCGGCCGCACCGTCGAACGCATCCGGGAGGACGGCGCGGTCACTGTCTCGGGGTCGGGATTCGAGACCACGGCGCGGGTGGCGGTGGTGGCAGGCCGCGGCGACAAGAGGTCGGTGCCTCCCGCCTACGACATACCGGCCAGCCTGTCGGAGCGGATCCACTACGAGATGCCCTCCGAAATCGCGGCCGGCGAGGATGTGCTGGTAATCGGGACCGGCGAGACCGGAGCCGAATACGCCGAGGACCTGGTCGAGAGCGGCCACGGGTCCGTGGCCCTCAGCCTGCCGTCGGTGGCCTTCGACCAGCTTGCCGGCCAGACACGCGAGGACCTCCTCCGCATCGAGACCGAACGCAAGGCCACGATCTTTTGGCACTCGCATCCCACAGCCGTGTTTGACGTCGACGGGTACCCGATGATCACATTCTCCGATCGCCGCACCCCCGACCTCGTCTTCGACCGGATCATCTACGCACTCGGGACGGGGGAGCGATCCCGGCACCTCGACCGCCTCAACATCGCACTGGAGGCCGTGTCCGAGCCGCCGGCGGTCTACGTGCTGACGGAGGAGGACCCGGACCCGGGCGAGCCCGAATCGCCCGAGATGGTCTACGTATCTCCCGGCCACGCCTGGGGGATCATCCACGACCGCCATTTCCCCGACCTCGACAAGCCTCACGACCTCGAGGCCCGGCCGGCGCTGGTGTTGAGCGGCCTGGCGGAACGACTACGAGAGAAGCACTACAACGCCACCATCACCTCGTTCGAGAACCACCACAGTGACCTCTGGATTCTGCGGGTCAAGCCGGACGTCGGCGACGCCAGGCACGAGCCCGGCCAGTACGCCACCCTCGCCCTCGGCTATTGGGAGCCGCGACTGGACGGAGAAGATGAGCACCTCGACGAGTCGAAAGTCGAAAAGCTGGTCCGGCGCTCATATTCGATCTCCCATCCGATGCTCGACGAGGCGGGGAACCTGCTGGCGCCCGAGGACATTGACGGCGTCGAGTTCTACATCGTCCTCGTACGACCCGAGGGCATGGACCACCTCCCCGAGCTCACACCCCGCATGGCGCTGAAGAAGGCAGGCGATCGGATCTTCATGGGTCCCAAGGTGGCCGGCCGCTACACCCTCAAGACCGTCACCGACCCCACTTCGGACGTCGTGCTGCTGTCGACGGGAACCGGCGAAGCGCCCCACAACAACATGGTGGCCCAGCTACTGCGGACCGGCCACACCGGGCGCATCGTCAGCGCCTGCACGGTTCGCTACCAACGCGACCTTGCCTACCTGGAGACTCACCGGCGCCTCGAGCAGTTGTATCCCAACTACAGCTATTTCGCGCTCACCACCCGGGAAGCCGACACCATCAACAACAAGGTGTACATCCAGGACATGATCACCAATGGCATGCTCGAGGAGGTTCTCGGGCATGCGCCCACCCCGGAGCGCACCCAGTTCTTCCTGTGCGGCAACCCGGCCATGATCGGCCTTCCCGAGACGTGGGAGGACGGTGATCCCGAATGGCCCGAGCCGCGGGGCGTGTGTGAGATTCTCACCGGGATGGGTTTCACAGTCGACCGCCGGGGCGTCGAGGGCGACGTCCATTACGAGGAATACTGGTAACCCGGCCCCGGATCGACGAGGCCGGAAGCCTCCTGCGGGGGAAAGAAACCGCTACGCCAGAGCGTGATCCACGTCGGCGATGAGATCGTTCGGCGACTCCAGGCCGACCGACAGGCGGAGCAACCCGGGCGGTGCCAGAGGATTCACGCTCGCCCGATGCTCTACGACCGATTCCACCCCTCCGAGGGAAGTTGCCCTCCGGAACAGGTGGAACCTGGTGGCAGCCTCGGCGGCCGCTTCGTAGGAGGCGAGCTCGAAGGACACGATCGCGCCGCCTGAGCTCATCTGCCGTGCCGCCACCTCGTGGCCGGGATGGGTGGCAAGGCCCGGGTACCACACCAAGGGCACCGCTCCGTCGAGGTACTCGGCAATGGCGGCTGCCGACTGTGATTGCCGTGCGATGCGCAGTGGGAGGGTCCGCACGCCCCGCAGGGTCAGCCATACGTCGAGCGAGCCGGGGATGGAACCATCCAACACCCGGGCTGCTTGCAGGGCAGCCGCTCGGTCGGGGTCTCGGGAAACGATCACCCCGCCCATGGCATCGGAGTGGCCCCCGATGTACTTGGTCGACGAGTGCACGACGAAATCGGCGCCCAGCGACAGCGGTTGCTGCAATACCGGCGTTGCGAACGTCGAATCGACCACCACCGCCACCCCGCGGGGGCCCAGCTCGGAGGTCACGGCGGCAATGTCGGTGATGAGGCACTTCGGGTTGGACGGTGTCTCGAGCCAGGCGACGTCCCCCGAGCCCAGGTCATCGAATCTCTCGACGATCTGCCAGCCATGGGGGGCGCTCGTGGCATAGCTGCGGGTGCCGTGGTAGACGTCGGCCGGTAGGTGGATTCGCTTCGGGCTCAGGTGGCGCAACAGCGAAGAAATCGCTGCCATCCCCGATGGGTATACGACGGCTCCACCACCCTCCAGCGCACCGAGGACGGCTTCCAAGCGCTGAGTGGTGATGTGGTGGTTGCGCCGGTACACCAGTTCGTTCTGCTCGGACCGATCGTAGGTGGAGGCAACGTGTATCGGTGGAGCCAGGTCTACCCCGTCGGCGACGGCATCGTCCCCATGGAGTGCCGCGGTGGACGGGTCTGCGCTCACGCAGTCATCAGGCGCGGGTTGAGGGTGTAGGTCCCCATGACAGACGCTTCGGCGAGCACATGGCCGTCGAGGGCTTCTCGTACCTGGCCGCCGGTGAAGTCGCCGTCGACGTCGCAGCGCGGGACATCCAGTGCGTAGACGGTGAACACATACTCATGGATGAGCGAGTCGTTCCAGGGTGGGCAGGGCCCGTCGTATCCGAAGTACAGGCCCTCCATGTCTGGATCGCCGGTGAACCAGCCGGTGTAGTCGTTGAGGCCCTGGCGGGTTCCGCCCGGCCCGGCCGGCCCGTCTTTGCCGCGTGCGGTCACGCCATCTGAGAACTCGCCCTCGGCGATGCTGCGCGCAGCCGAGTTGAGGTCTACCAGCACCCAGTGGAAGAAGTCCGTTCGCGGGAGATCCGGCGGCACCTCCCGACCCTCCTGGTTGACGTCGTCGCCGGCGGTGGGGACGACGCGATCCCAGCACAGGATGGCGAACGAGGCCGTGTCCGCGGGAACGTCATCCCAGCTGAGTCCCGGGTTGCGGTTCGGGCCAAATGTGGCGTGGGTTCCCGGATCGGGAACGCAGAACGCGAATTGCCCAGGGATCGGCTGTCCCTCTTCGATGCCGGCGATTGTGAGTTTCACAGCACCACCTCCTTGCCATCCAGCCTAGGAACCGCCGGGGCCACGGGGGGCTGCCCCCCTCCCGGCTACGCCGGACTCCCCCCTCCGGGGGGAGAGAAACGCCACTCTCCTCCCCCGGAGGGGGAGGTGCCCCGCAGCGGCGGAGGGGGACTCTGTCTCCTCCCCCGCCACCAGAACCCACACCCAGGACTCCCCCCTCCCGGCTACGCCGGACTCCCCCCTCCGGGGGGAGAGAAACACCACCCTCCTCC
>JBFGRR010000119.1:0-5470 GCA_041567215.1 Acidimicrobiia bacterium
CACGTAGGCGAGCCGCCGCTCCTCCTCCAACTCCGCGGGATCGCCGAGCGAGCGCATGTGCGGGAAGACACCGTCCTCGAGGCCGATCAGGAACACCACTGGGAACTCGAGGCCCTTGGCGGTGTGCAGGGTCATCAGTGTCACCGACCCGGCCCCCTGGTCGAGTTCATCCACGTCGGAGACCAGGCTCGCCTGTTCGAGGAACACCTCCAGCCTGCGGTGAGTGTCCATCTCGTCGAAGTGGTCTGCGCCGTGGACCGAGCCTGCGTTGATCTCCTCGAACTCGGCTGCCACCGACTGGAGCTCCCTCAGGTTCTCCATGCGGCCGAGGGCCTCGATCGAGCCCTCCGCCTCGAGGGCGAACCCGTAACCGGTGTCGTCCACGACGGACCGCACCAGCGCCTCTACGGAGGCATCGACCGCCAGTTCACCGAGGCCGTCGATCACCGAGAGGAACTCGTTGATCCGCCTCACCGCACCCGAGTTGAGCTGGGTGATCTCCTCGGCCCGGCGCAGGCCCTCGAAGAAGGTGATCTTCTTCGCCTGGGAGAAGCGGTCCACGTGGGCGACCGTGGTGATGCCGATCCCCCGTTTCGGCTCGTTGATCACCCGCTTCACGGCCACCTCGTCCTCGGGGTTGACGAGGACCCGCAGGTAGGCGAGGGCGTCCTTGATCTCCTTGCGCTCGTAGAACTTGACGCTGCCGATCACCGAGTAGGCGATCCCCCGCCGCACCAGCACGTCTTCGACCACTCGTGACTGGGCGTTGGTCCGATAGAAGACGGCGGCGTCGGACGGGTTGAAGCCGAACTCGGCCAACCGGTCGATCTGGTCGGCGATGAACCCGGCCTCGTCATGCTCGTCCTCCGCCTCGAACCTGACGATCGGCAGGCCACGGCCCCGGTCGCTCCAGAGGTGCTTCGGCTGGCGGCGCGGGTTGTTGGAGATCACCGCATTCGCTGCCTCGAGGATCGTCTCCGACGACCGGTAGTTCTGCTCGAGGACGATCACCCTGGCATCGGGGTAGTCCTTCTCGAAGTCCATGATGTTGCGGATGTCGGCGCCCCGCCAGCGGTAGATGGACTGGTCCTCGTCTCCGACCACGCACAGGTTCCGGTGCCCGGCGGCGAGCTGTTTGACCAGCGTGTACTGGGCGTGGTTGGTGTCCTGGTACTCGTCCACGAGCACGTAGCGGAATCGCTCCTGATACTGCGCGAGCACCTCGGGGAACGCGGCGAACAGTTCGGCGGTGACCATCAACAGGTCGTCGAAATCCATGGCGGAGGCCTGGACGAGCCGCTGCTGGTAGAGCCGGTACACGTCCGATGCCTGCTCGTGGTAGAAGCCGGAACTCGCCGACGAGAACGACTCGAAGTCGATCAGTTCGTTCTTCGCGTTGGAGATGGCGGCCCGCAGGCTCTTGGGCGGGAATCGTTTGGTGTCGAGGTCGAGGTCCTTGACCACCTGGGTGAGCAGCCTGAGAGAGTCCTGCTCGTCGTAGATCGAGAAGCCCGACCGGTAGCCGAAGCGGTGCGCCTCGCGACGGAGGATCCGCACGCAGGCGGAGTGGAAGGTGGACACCCACATCGAGTTGACTGCGCCTCCCACCAGATGGGCCACCCGCTCGCGCATCTCGTCGGCCGCCTTGTTCGTGAAGGTGATGGCCAGGATCGAGGCAGGGGAAACGCGCAGGTCCCGCACCAGGTGGGCGACCCGGTAAGTCAGGACCCGGGTCTTGCCCGAACCTGCACCGGCGACCACGAGAACCGGGCCCTCCGTTGCGGCGACCGCCTCTCTCTGGACGGGGTTGAGGTCTGCGAACAGGGGCGAATCCGCCGGTACGTCATCGAGGAACCATTCCGCCTGCACAGTGAACGATCGTACCCGCCGGGGCGGCGGTGAATCACATCGGTGTGATCAGCGGAGTATCTGCGCCGGCTTGTTCTGGGCTTCTGCCTCTTCGATCACGGCCATGACCCGCTCGTTGGCCTCGGCGCTCTGGGTCACCGCGAAGCAGAAGCGGCTGCCCGTGGGGAATCTGCGCTCGTGCCACACGTCGCCGCCCATGGCCCTGGCCAACCGCCGGGCGATGGGGAGGCCGAGGCCGATACCGGAGGCCGAACGTGCATCGCCCTTGGAGATCTGTTCGAATCGTTCGAAGATCGAGTTGACGGCCTCGTCCGGGACACCCGGCCCGTTGTCGGAGACCACGACGACGAAGTGGTCACCCGTCGGGTAACCCTCGACCACGATCTGCTTCCCGCCGTACTTGCCGGCGTTCTCGAGGAGGTTGCGGACCACCTGCTGGCACCGCTTGGGGTCGCCCCAGACCTTCACGCCGCCGGGGATCGCCACCGAGGTCTCGAGACCCGACTGCGCCTTCACCAGGGATGCGACATCGTGGATGAGTTCGGACAGGTCCACCATCTCGAAGTAGAGGCGCAGACGGCCGGCCTCCAGGCGCGGTATGACCAGCACGTCTTCCACCAACTCGCCGAGATAGCGAGCCTGTTTGGTGATGATCGAGAGGAACTCGTCGACCTCCTCGGTGGGCAGGTCTCGCCATGCCGACTCGAGGGTCTCGGAGAAACCGGCGATCGAGGTGAGCGGCGTGCGGAGTTCGTGGCTGACCATCGCGACGAAGTCGTTCTTGATCACATGGGCCTCGTCGCGTTCGCGCCGGGCGCTGGTGACCATCGTTCGCCATCGGACACCGAGCACGAGCGAAAGGGCCAATCCGCCCACACCGAGCACTGCCAGGGCGATCACGCCGATCAACACAGGTGTGGTCATGATCCGCCCCCACTTGCGGTGCGGCGGGACTCCTCGAGCAGACGGCGGATCGTCTCGACCAGGGCACCATGTCGGAGGTCGAACTTGTCCAGGTAGGCGTCCACGCCCGCCTTCCAAGCTCTCTCCTTGTCCGAGTCGCCGGCGACGCCGGACACCATCACTATGGGGAGTTCCACGCCGGAGTGACGTAGCGCCTCGACCAGTTCGGCACCGGTCGAACCCGGCATCGAGTAGTCCACCACGAGCAGGTCGAACTGCTGGTCGGCCATGACCCTGGCGGCTTCCCGGGAGCCGGGGGTGACGACGACCTCGAACCCCTGGCCGCGCAGGGTCGCCGCCATCAGCGTGCGAACCCCTGCCGAATCATCGACGACGAGGATCCGGTCTTTGCGCACCGCTTCCGCGGCGCCGAGGCGCGCCTGTGATCCCAGGTAGTGGTGGTCGATGACGATCATGACCTGGCCGCCACCCAGGAAGGCGCCGCCGGTGATGTAGCCGCCTCCCTCGAGGATCGGCCCAAGACTCTTGACGGCCACCCTGCGCCGGTCGACGATCTCCGGCACCGAGACGGCCACCAGGCCCGAGCGTGTCGACACCAGCAGCGCCTCGGATTCGGTTTCCACGAGCGGGATCCCGAGGATCTGGCTGAAGGAGGCCACCGGGATCGCCTCGCCTTGATACAGGACTTCCGGGCCCCGGGCGCCCTGGGTGACCCGGTCGGCGGTCAGCTTCATCGAACCGACCACCGCCGCCTCGGACAGCCCGAAGAACTGGTCGCCCGAGGCAACGACCACGATGCTCTGGAGCACGAGGGAGACGGGGATGTCGATCCTGACGGTCGTCCCCCGACCTTTGGTGCTCGACATCTCCACACTGCCCGCCACACGGTCGACCGCGTCGGCGACCATCGCCAGTCCTTCACCGGTCCCGGAGAAGTCGTTGCCTCCCTTCAGGGTGGTGAAGCCCGGC
This sequence comes from Acidimicrobiia bacterium, assembly GCA_041567215.1. Lineage (GTDB taxonomy): Bacteria > Actinomycetota > Acidimicrobiia > Spongiisociales > ZC4RG35 > JBFGRR01. The sequence continues at coordinate 3,763 of JBFGRR010000119.1, forward strand.
TTGAAGAGGTGGCTGCGGAGTTCGGAGGCGCCGGTGGGCAGGCCCCGCTCGATGGCGACCGCTTCGACGGCTTCCCAGTCGATGCCCCGCCCGTCGTCGGAGACGACGATCTTTAGGCGCTCGTCGTTGATCTTCGCCGACAGGCGGACGCTCCCTGCAGGCGGTTTGCCCGCACTGGAGCGCTCCTGAGCCGACTCGATGCAGTGGTCCACGGCGTTGACGATCAGATGTCGAAGCGGCTCGCGCAGGAGATCCACGATCTGGCGGTCCACGTGGAGGTCGGTTCCCGAGGTCTCCAGCCTGACCTGTTTTCCGAGCCTGCGTCCAAGGAAACGGATGAACTGGGGGAAGGTCTCCACAGCCTCCCGGAGCGGGACGTCCGCCAGCGACACCGCCCAGCTCTGCAGCTCGTCCACATCGTGGCTGAGGCGTTCCAGCTGGGTCCGCCAGGCGGCCAGGAGCTGCGTCGGCTCCGAGCCCTCGAAGGCGACGTGGGTGAGGTCGGCGAGCGCGTTCACGTCGATGCCGATCTCGACGGCGCGGTTGATGAGCTTGTAGAGGTTGCCGGTGTCGACCCTGGTCACCGATCCGGCGAGTTCCGTCTCGGCCGAGGAGAGCAACCCGCCCAGCGTGTCTCCTCCGGCGTCGATGGCCGACTTGACCACCGGATCATCGACACTGACCCGCACCTTCGACCCGCCGTAGGCGTCCGCCAGGCGCTCTGAGGCGGCCGCAAGGGCGCTGGAGTATCCCGAGTCGCGCGTCGACTTGACGACGAGATCGGCGAGGACTTGGAGGGCGTAGCCGAGGGCAGACGAATCGGTGATCTTCTCGTCCCGGACGTGGGCCCAGGCGCGCTCGAGGTCGTAGGCGGCGGCGGCCACCTCGTGGCGGCCCATCATGTTCGACGAGCCTTTGATGGTGTGTGCATCCCGCACCAGGTCGTCGATCATGGAGAAATCGAGGGTGCCAGCAGCCAGCGCCCCAGCGGCTTCGCTGAGGCGAGCGCCTCGTTCATCCACTTCTGCGAAGAAGATGTCGAGAAGGTCTTGTGAATGCGCCCAGTCCAATGTTTTCCTCTGTGGATGAGTATCGGCCGGGAGCCGGTCATCCTTGAGGTGTGGGCGCTTCTAAACGGGACTATTCCCACTCGATGGTCGCCGGGGGCTTCGACGAGATGTCGTAGGCGACTCGATTGACGCCATCGACCTCGTTGATGACCCGGCTCGAGATCCGCTCGAGGACCTCATGGGGGAGACGCGCCCAGTCGGCCGTCATGGCGTCGTCGCTGGTCACGGCCCTGACGATCAGCGGGTAGGCGTAGGTTCGCCCGTCACCCTGGACTCCCACCGTCCGGATCGCCGGGAGCACGCCGAATGCCTGCCAGATCTGGCGGTACAGCCCTGCCCGCCTGATCTCCTCGATGACGATGCGATCTGCTTTGCGGAGGATCTCCAGGCGCTCCTCGGTGACGTCTCCGATGATGCGAACCGCCAGACCGGGACCCGGGAAAGGCTGACGCCACACGATGTCCTCGGGGAGCCCAAGTTCCTCACCGATCGCCCGTACCTCGTCCTTGAAGAGATCGCGCAGCGGCTCGACCAGGTCGAACTCCATGTCCTCGGGCAACCCGCCGACGTTGTGGTGGCTCTTGATCTTGGCGGCGTCCTTGGTCCCCGACTCGATGATGTCCGGATAGAGGGTCCCC
>JBFGRR010000120.1:0-5441 GCA_041567215.1 Acidimicrobiia bacterium
AACGGCACCGTCACCTGCGCCACGGCGCGAGGTTACGCCACGAGACCGTGTCCGAGCACTCGAGCAGACCCACGCCTACGCTGGCCCGATGGACGGCCAACTGCGGAAACTGACTGCGGGGATGCAGATAGTCCACGGAGGGAACCGGCTCACGACGGTCTCTCCCGAACTGGCTGATGCATTCCGCGAGGGGGACCGACTCGTAGTCGTGCAGGACACCGGGAAGCTCCTGCACATCCCCTCCGCCGAATGGGAGGTGGCCGAAAGAGCGGTTTCGGCGGCCCACGCGGCCTTCTCGGCGATGGGGACCATCGACGACCAGCAGGTGACCTCCTTCTACGAGGCGTTCGCCGAGCGCTTGGCGCACGCCTCCACCTTCGAGCCGATCGCACAGGCGAACGCCGAGGACGTCGAGCGTGCCCGGGCGAGAGGCCGTTCGACCACCCGCCTGGTTCTCACGGACGGGATGCGAACGGGGATGATCGAGGGTCTTCGGGGCTGGGCGGGCACTCCGGCCTCGCGCGGCGCAATCCGCGAGTCGATCGAGCACCCCGGATGGAAGGTCGACCTGGTGACAGCGGGCCTCGGGGTGGTCGGGTTCATCTTCGAGGGGCGACCGAATGTGTTCGCCGACGCCACCGGGGTGCTTCGTTCCGGGAACACCGTGGTCTTTCGTATCGGCTCGGATGCACTGGGCACTGCCAGGGCGATCGTGGAGCATGCCCTCGACCCAGCGATCAGGGCTGCCGGTCTGCCGGCCGGCGCAGTGTCGCTGGTCGACAGTCCCAGCCGCGCCGCGGGGTGGGCTCTCTTCTCCAACCCCGGGCTGGCCCTCGCCGTGGCCCGAGGATCCGGAGCGGCGGTTGCCCAGTTGGGTGCTGTCGCTCGCCAGGCCGGCACTCCGGTCTCGCTCCACGGCACGGGTGGCGCATGGATCGTCGCCGGCCGGTCCGCCGACGTGGACCGGTTTCGTTCGGCGGTGTTCCACTCCCTCGACCGGAAGGTGTGCAACACCCTCAACACCTGCTGCATCGTCGAGGACAGGGCAGGCGACCTCGTCCCGGCGTTCCTCGAGGCTCTCGAAGCTGCCGGCCAGCGCCTCGGCACCAACCCGAAACTCCACATCGTCGAAGGCGTCGAGAAGAACGTCCCTGGCAGATGGTTCGAGCCCAGGCCGATCACCCGGGCAGAAGGTGTCGTCACCGAACCGCAGACGGAAACCATCGCCATGGACCGCCTCGGCGTGGAATGGGAGTGGGAGCAGTCACCCGAAGTCACCCTCATGCTGGTCGACACGGTTCCCGACGCCGTCCGGCTGTTCAACGAGCAGAGCCCTCAGTTCGTCGCGTCGTTGATCTCGGCGGACGGCGCCGAGCACGAGCTTTTCTACGAGACCATCAATGCCCCATTCGTGGGCAACGGATTCACGCGCTGGGTTGATGGGCAGTACGCGCTGGACCGTCCGGAGTTGGGCCTGGCCAACTGGCAGTTCGGGAGGCTGTTCGGTCGTGCCGGTGTTCTCAGCGGCGACTCGGTGTTCACCGTTCGCACGCGGGCGACGCAAACCGACCCCGACATCGGGCGCTGATTAGCGATAGCGACGGGAATGCGTTTGCATGACGTCTCAAGCAGAGATGCCAATCTGCCGATTGATGGGAAAGGCCTGGAGGCCGAGATGACCGAACTCACGACAACCCACACCGCTCAGGTCGACGAGTTCCTGGAAGTCCACGGACCGTTCCTCCCTAGCCACGTCATCGACTTCGCCCTCGACATGCGGTCGATCATCGTCGAGCTCGAGGCCATCATCGAACTGCAGGAGCGGGTTCCCGTTTAACGTCGGCGGCATGAGTCTCGCCGACGCCGCCGCAGTTCTGAGACCTGCCCGGAAGATCCTCGTCTTCACGGGTGCAGGCATCTCCACCGAGTCGGGAATCCCCGACTTCCGTGGTCCGGACGGCCTCTGGACGAAGGTGGATCCCGCCGACTTCACCATCCAGCGCTACCTCACCAACCGTGAGATTCGGGTGGCCAATTGGAGGATGCACCAGACCGGCCAGTTGTGGGGAGCGCGTTCGACCGTCGAGCCGAATGCCGCCCACCACGCCGTCGTGGATCTCTGGAAGCACGGCCGGATGAGTGGTTGCGTCACCCAGAACATCGACGGCCTGCATGTCACTGCCGGGCTACCTGAAGACAAGGTCGCCGAGGTCCACGGCAACGGCCGCCGGGTCCATTGCCTCGACTGCGATGCGACATGGCCCACCGAAGAAGTGCTCGGTTGGGTCGATGCCGGCGACGAAGACCCTCACTGCCCGGTGTGCGGGGGAATGATCAAGACGACGGTCGTCATGTTCGGCGAGTTCCTGCCCGAAACCCAGATGCGACGCGCCGGGCTCTTCGCGTCGATGTCCGACGCCGTTCTCGTGGTTGGATCGACGATGGGCGTGTATCCCGCCGCAGACGTGCCACTGTCGGCTGTCCGGGCCGGGGCCCCGATGGTGATCCTCAACCTCGGCATGACCGACCAGGACCACAACGCCACCGTGAAGATCGACGGCATGGCGGGCGAGGTCTTGCCCGACCTTGTCGAAGCGATCACATGATGGAGCTCGTTCCGCTGGCACCGGAACACCTCGAGGCAATTGCTGAAATCGTGCGGGCCGAGGGAGAGCACGACCGCCATCCCAACATCCTCTCCAATGCAGAACTCGAGGAGATGTACGACGAACCGCATTTCGACCCGACGGTGGACGGTCGCCTCGCCATCCTGGATGGTGAACCTGCGGGGTGGGCGAGGATCTGGCACCAGCCCTCCGGCTCCGGACAGGAACGTGCCCATCTGATGGGCACGGTTCATCCCGAGTACCGGCGCCGAGGCGTCGGATCGGCGCTGCTGGAGTGGCAGTTGGCCCGCGCCAGGGAGCGCGTCGGGGGTGTCCCCGGCGACCACCCCCGCTACATCCGCACCATGGTCTACGAGTGGGTGAACGACGCAACCGCTCTGTTCGAGCGAAACGGAATGGTGGCGGTCCGCTGGTTCGACGAGATGCTCCGTCCTCTCGCAGGGAACGAGACCGCAACGCCGGTAGCCGGGATCGAGATAGTGCCGTGGGACCAGGTGGACTCCATGGCGGTGAGGCTCGTCAAGAACGCCGCATTCACCGACCACTGGGGTTCCACACCCACCGACGAAGCGATGTGGACCTCCTGGCTGAAGGGCCACGGGATCCGCCTGGATCTGAGCTACGTCGCCATGGCCGGGACTGAGATCGTCGGCTTCAGCCTCAACGAGCACTACCCCGAGGACGAAGCGCGCCACGGCCGACGCGAGGGCTGGATCGGCAGCCTTGGAGTACTTAGAGACTGGCGTGGAAGAGGGATCGCCTCCGCGTTGATCTCTGCCTCGATGGCGAGATTCGTGAGCGAGGGATTCACCCATGCCGCCCTCGGCGTCGACTCCGACAACCCGACGGGCGCTGCCGGCCTGTACCGGCGGCTCGGGTTCGAGACCACCCACCGTTCGGTCTGCCACGAGATCCGGGTCTGACGAAGGGCCGGCGGCACACCAGACGGATGCGTAGCCGGCGAGGCTGCGGTAGGTTCGGTAGCCCGACCGGAGAGACGAATGGCCTGGCACCGACTCGAACCTGGAGATCTGGAAGTCGGCCAGGTGACGTCGATCATCGTCGCCGACCGGGCGATTGCGGTGACCCGCACCGAGGAAGGTTGGGGTGTCCTCGACAACCGCTGCCCGCACCAGGGGGGACCACTCGGTGAAGGTGAGATCGACCCCGACACCAACTACCTCCTGTGCCCCTGGCACGGATACGAATATGACCCCCTGACCGGAGCGCCCCCTCCCGGCTTCGAAGACTCGGCCACGCCTTACCGGCTCGAACAGCGAGACGACGGCCTGTATGTAGAGCTACCCGAGCCGGACACGCGGCCAACCCTCATGGACCAGATGGTGGAAGTGATGACCGAATGGGGCATCGACACCGTGTTCGGCATGGTCGGACACTCGAACCTCGGGCTGGCCGACGCATTCCGCAAGGCCGAAGAGATGGGCGACCTCACCTACATCGGGATCCGTCACGAAGGCGCCGCGGCTTTCGCGGCATCCGGGTACGCCAAGCTCACCGGAAGACCGGCAGCCTGCTTCTCCATAGCCGGACCCGGCGCCACCAACCTCCTGACCGGACTGTGGGATGCCAACGTCGACCGCGCGCCCGTCCTTGCGCTCACCGGCCAGGTGAACACCCAGGTTCTCGGGCCCGGTGCCTTTCAGGAGATCCCCCTCGCTTCGGCGTTCGAAGCCGTCGCCGGATGGAGCCAGACCGTCCTGACACCCGGGAACGCAACGGAGTTGATGGCGCTTGCCCTCAAGCATGCGATCGTCGACAGAAACGTCGCTCACCTGATCTTCCCCGATGAGGTCCAGAACCTCCCGGGCCTGGATCAGCCCCCCTCTCGGCCCGTGAAGGGACGGGTGGCAGACCACCGGATACAGCCGCCCGCGGAGGCGCTCTCAGAGGCCATCCGACTGTTGGACGAGGCGGACCGGCCTTTGATCGTCGCCGGCAACGGGGCCAGGCCGTTTCGAGACAGGCTGGTCGAACTCGCCGAGATGATCGACGCACCCGTGATCACGACGTTCAAGGCCAAGGGGTTGATCGCCGACGGTCATCCGCTCGCCGGAGGCGTGGTCGGTCGGTCGGGAACACCGGTCGCCTCGGCGCTGATGGCCAAGGCCGACGCACTGCTGGTTCTGGGAGCATCTTTCTCGAACCACTCGGGGATAGCCCAGTGGGTTCCCACCATCCAGGTGGATTACGACCGGATGACCCTCGGCAAGTTCCATCCCGTCGATATCCCGGTCTGGGGCGACATCGGCGTCACGCTGGACGCCCTTCGAGATCGCCTCGAACCGGCGGACAGACCTGCCCAGAGGGCAGTTGTCGAGCTGCGCACTGCCCGGTGGAGAGCCGAGAAGGATCTGCGCTCTTCCCAGACCGATTCTCTGGGGAGGATGCACCCGGCCGCGGTGTTCAGCCAGCTCTCGGCCGCCGTCCCCGAGGGCTCCGCGCTGGCGGTGGACGTCGGCAACAACACCTATGCGTTTGGCCACTACTTCGAGTGCAAGACGGGCCAGGACATCGTGATGTCCGGCTACCTCGGATCGATCGGCTTTGCCTTCCCCGCCGCCATGGGCCTCTGGGCCGCCACTCGCGCCGGTACGAGGAAGGTCGTGTCTGTCTCCGGCGACGGCGGGTTCGGGCAGTATCTCGCCGAATTCACCACCGCGGTCAAGTATGGGATGCCGATCACCCACGTGGTGTTGAACAACTCGGAGTTGGGCAAGATCAGCCGGGAACAGGTGGGGGCCATCCGCCCGATCTATCAGACGTCGCTCGTCAATCCCGACTTCGCCGAATACG
>JBFGRR010000121.1:0-5423 GCA_041567215.1 Acidimicrobiia bacterium
ACCGTGGTCGGTGTCGTGGTCGTCTCCGAAGCGGGCGGAGGGTCTGTGGTTGCCAGCCAGCCGATCCCGACGCCCGCCCCGAACATCGCCACGGACGTCACCAAGCCCACCCAGCGGGGAACTCGTTTGGGCTCGGGACTCGTATGAGGATCGGGCATGTGCATGTTCACATCCATCTTGATAGTGATCAGGAACTAAAAGGCCGGTAAAGCTCCGGGCACCGGCTTGGCCTGCTGCGGGAGCCACAGAACGACGGTGCTGCCACCGCCGTCACGATCCGCCACGGACACCGATCCACCATGGGCGTCGACGATGCCGCGGACGATCGATAGGCCCAGGCCGCGCCTGCCGTTTCGCCCTTCGTCCTCGCTCTGTACCTCGAACCCGGGTCCCCGGTCGGCGACCGCCAGATAGGGGCAGTCCTCGAGGAGGCCCGCCGCGACCACCACCGCGCTGCCCGATGGAGCAACTCGAAGTGCGTTCTCCAGGAGATTGGCCACGGCGCGCTCGATGGCTGCCGGGTCGCCGAGCACCTCGACTGCCGCCAGCCTGGTGTCGATCGACAACCCCTGGCGGGCGGCCCGGGCCTGGTTGTCACCGGCGACCCGGCTCGCCAGTTCAGCCAGGTCGATCTTCACGAAGGCCGACGACTCCATTTCCAGGCGGGCCGTGGCGAGCAGGCCCTCCACCATCGTCGCCATCGAGTCTGCGGACCGCCCGATGACTTCTGCAGCCGCCCGCCAATCATCGACCGACGCCGCCGGATCGGCGAGGGTGACATCGAGATTGGAGCGGATCACCGCGAGGGGGGTCCTCAGGTCGTGTGAAGTCTGTGCGAGGAAGCTCTTCTGGCCCTGGAACGCCACGTCGAGGCGGTCGAGCATGGAGTCGAAGGTGGCCCCGAGCCTGGTCAACTCGTCGTCGGCGCTCACCGGCCCGATGCGGCGGCTCAAGTCCGTGGCCTCGATCTCCTCGGCCACTTCGGTGATGCGTCGAACCGGCCTCAACGCCCGTCCGGCGATCATCCAGCTGACCAGCAGGCTCATGAGGAACAGACCGACCAGCACGACGACCGTCACGAATGCCACCTGGTTGAGCAGGTACTCCCGGAAGATGCTCTCGAGGGTGCGCATCTCCTGCTCCGCCAGTTGGGGCACGACATACGTCTGGCCGCCGACGCGTACCGGCTGCCCGGTCACCACCACCGTGCGCATGGTGGAAGACCTCAGCCGCCACAGCACGGCCAGATAGACGGCCCCGAGTGCGAGCCCGCCGAGACCGAAGACCACGGCGGAGGTGAAGCCGGAGAGCCGGAACCGCAGTGACTTGGTGACGGGCGGGAGCTTCATCGTCCCTGGAGGGTAGGACGCCGCCGATAAGTCCCCGTTAAAGGCTCAGCGGAGAACGTATCCACGGCCGGGAACCGTTTCTATCGGCTGGGGTTCGCCCAGTTTCTTGCGGAGGTTGGAGATCGTCACTCGCACCGTGTTGGTGAACGGGTTCGCCATCTGGTCCCAGACGTGCTCGAGCAGGGTCTCCTGGCTGAGGACCTCGCCCGCGTGGGCGACCAGGTACTCGAGTAGGGCGAACTCCTTCGTGGTCAGGGCGAGCGTCCGCCCGTCGCGCGATGCGATGAACCCGACCGGGTCGACGGTGATCCCTCCCGCTCGCAACTCGGGAGCAGCATCCGAATCCCTCCGCAGCAGGGATCGCACCCTGGCCTCCAGCTCGGAGAAGGCGAAGGGCTTGACCAGGTAGTCATCAGCGCCTGCGTCGAGGCCGGCAACACGATCGTCGACCCCGTCGCGAGCCGTGAGCATCAGGATGCGGGGGCGCGAGCCGTCGAGGGTCTGAACCTCGCCTCGAGCGACTCTCGTGCACAGGTCGATTCCCGCCCCGTCCGGCAGATTCCAGTCGAGAACGACCAGGTCGTAGATGCTGGTGCTCAAAGCCATGTCGGCGTCGAGGACGGAGCCGACCACGTCGACGCCGTGGCCCTTCTGTCGCAGACCCCTGGCGATCGCCAGCGCCAGATCCACCTCGTCTTCGACGATGAGGACGCGCATCGGCTACCGGGGCGCCAGACGCTCGATCAAGTCCTCTACCCGACGCCGGATCTCGTCCCGTATGGGGCGGACCGCGTCGATGTCGAGCCCATTGGGGTCATCGAGATCCCAGTCCTCATACCGTTTGCCCGGATAGACCGGGCAAACGTCACCACAACCCATCGTGATGACGGCATCTGCCTCCCTGACCATGCCCTCGGTCCAGATCTGGGGAGAGAGGTTCGAGATGTCCACGCCCACTTCGGCCATCGCCGCGACAGCCGCAGGGTTGACCGCCTCTGCAGGCTCGGATCCGCCGGAGAACACCTCGATGCGGCCGGCGCCCATATGACGGGCGAAGCCGGCCGCCATCTGCGATCGGCCGGCGTTGTGGACACACAGGAACAGAACAGCCGGTTTCATTGGAACTCTCGCCCAACAACGCTAACGCCGGGGTTCGTGTTCCCCGAAAACGCCCGTCACGCCGCCGCCGACACCGTGAGCGTGAGAAGATTCCGCTCCGCGTCGTATACGAGTTCGTAGCGAACCCCGCTCCTCACCACCTCGGAGTCGATTCCCGCCAGAGACGGGCTCTCCACGTTGAGACCCAGCGAGGCGAGGACGGACTTCCGCCCCGGCCCGTCGAGGTCCGGTTCGGTGACCGCCACTGCCACACCGAGGGCGTTGATCCCGAGCACATCGGAGTTGCTCGGCCCCGATGGATCGATCGTCAGGGTGTACGTCCGGAGCTTCCCGTCGGCGCCGACCACACCGGAGAGCCCCAGATAGGTGGTGAACTGGTTCTCGAACTCGCCTCCGGGCAGGTACGCAGGGAACTTCAGCGCGGGGGACACTGCACCGCCGATGGAATTCCACGAGTCGACGAACAGGTTCGAGTCGGCTGCGAACACCCCGACCGGGGCCTCTACCCCGCCGTCGACGGTGGTCGAGGATTGCGAAACCGTCGAAGTGGTGGTCGTCGAGGGCCCAGTCGAGGATGTGGTCGTCTCCCGTGTGGTCGTGGTGGTGTCGACGGGATCCGATGCGAAGAGCGAGCCCAGATCGACTGATGCGAGCACTTTGGGGGCCTGCCAGGCGGCGAGGCCGACGATCGCGGCTATTCCGAGAGCGATCGACAGCTTCTTGAGGAGGGCGGGCGTCAGGCGACGCACCGAGGTCGACTCCCGCAGCGACCGCTGCGACTCGAGGATGTCCTCGGAGACCCAGCCTTCATCATCTTCGTCGCCGTCGTCGGTCGCAGAGAGCTTGATCGGTTGAAGCTCCGGCAACACCAAGGTATTGCCTTCCTGGTCCTCGCCTCCCTGCAATGCCGTGCGGCGCTTGAGGCCACGAAGCGGCTTCTCGTCGAACGCCGTCGCAACGGCCTTCTCGAAGGTCTCGACGTCCACGGGGGTGAAACGAACTGCATCGCCATCGACGCCTAGGTCGAATACTCCCCCACCGGCGAGTTCGATGTGGCAGAGGTGGAGCGGCCAGGAACCGATCTCTGCGCTTCCCGACTCGATGGACAGCGTCGTAGGCGTCAGGTGGAGGTCGACGTCGAGATCACCACCCTCATCCAGAGCGATACGGCCTTGGAATGTTTGATTCATGAACCCTCTGCGTGACCGGAATTGCCATATTCCATCGGCGCGCAACGACCGTGGCTTGAAATCTTTTCAGCTGCCTCGCCAACAGGAGCGACTGGCGTTCCAATGCGACCATCCACCGGCTTCGTACACGAGCCATGCGGCCATAGCCGTGTTCGCCACCGGATCGAAGATGTCGGCACCTTCCATCGCCGCCTCCGCGGTTCGCTCCTCCCACAGGCTGCCGAGGTGCTGGAACAGACCGGAGGCGGTGCTGGTGGGGTTCTCGGCGTTCGGATCGCCCTTCGACTCGCACCAGATGATCCGCAACGCCCGGCTGACGTGTCGCGGCTCGAAGAACGAAGCAACCAGCGGACGCCAGTCCTTCACGGACTCCGGTGATTCTGGTACGAGATCGGCCACGGTCTCGGGAACGTCGAGGCCGCCCGCCACCACGGTCGTGGCACAGGTTGCGCCGGGCACAGGCCCCACACATCCGGGCGGTAGCTGGCGAACCGGGTCCTCGGCTGTGCGGGCGTCGAAGTCGGCCACGAGTCCGAACGACACCACTTCGGCGGGGATCTCCGCCGCCCGGAGCGCGACCGAATACGACGGAGCCCATGCTCCGCCCGCAGCCAACAATGTCACCAGGGTGAGAGTCCCGGCGAGGTAGGACGCGACTCCGCGCACGTTGAACCTCGGATTGGGGAAAGAAGAAAGCCCCGGATGGGGCGTTGCGAGAAACTCTATCCGACCACAGCCGCTAGGCCAACCCGATCACATCTCCGCGAGGGTGAAGATGACCGAGGAGAAGGCCGGGAGGTACCTGAGCGAGTAGCGGACGCCGCTCTGTTCCACCTCGCCGTCGAGATCCGACAGGTCCCGACTGCTGAGGTCGAATCCGAGACGCACGAGGAGATCCCTCCTGCCTTCACCGCTCAGGTCGGGCTCGACCACAGCTATGGCCACACCCCAAGCGGCGATGATCGCCTCGTCGCTGTCTCCAGCAGGGTCCCCCGCCAGAACGATCCTCGAGATCGTTCCCTCTCCGTCCACCGTTCCCTGGAGGGTGAGCGCGGGCAAGAGCACCGACTCGAAGCTGCCAGGTCCGAGCCGGCCTCTCACCGGCAGGTTCGCGCCGAGCCGCGCCGAGGTCAGGTTCCACTGCTCGGCGAACTGAGTGGGGGTGAGATCGAAGATGGAGGCCTCGTCCGGGACCGTGGTGGTGGTGACGGACTGGGTGGTAGGTACCACCACCTCGTTGGTCCCGCCCACCACGAGAACCGATAGGAAGATGACCAGACCGCCCACGAGGGCGGCCAGCACGCCGAACCCGACGCGGCGAAGGCTCCACCTTCCCTTGGCCTCGGATCCCTCGGGCTCGGGAGCCCCGGCCTGGTCGGAGCGCACCGCCCCCACCCGGTCGGCGAGTCGGATGTGTCTGAACCTCTGCGCCACCAGCGCGCCGAACGCTTCCGGGTCGTCGGGGAGGAATCCGGCACCCTCGCCGTCGAGATCAAGCTCGAATTCGGCGAGCGACCGGCGCCGGCACGCGCAGACGTCGAGAGGCCACTCGCCCAGTTCCGTTGCACCGGCGGTGAGGGTCAACTGCGAATCCGAGAAAGTGACTTCGGCGGCGGTCGAAGCGCCACCTGCCAGCCTCAAGACGCCCGTGTGAGTCACACCGGAACCGTACATCCCGTCCTCACCGCGAACCAACGTCTATCGATCGATTCGCCGCAGCCTGAGGCTGTTCGTGACCACCGACACGCTCGAGAAGGCCATAGCT
>JBFGRR010000122.1:0-5395 GCA_041567215.1 Acidimicrobiia bacterium
GAGGTGGCGCATGGCTGGCGATTCGCGCTCAGGTGCCGCTGGTCCCGGTGGCCGTGATCGGGACCGGCAAGGCTTTCGGGCTCGACAACCGCTGGCATCGGGCGCCCATCCGGGTGGTCATCGGCGAGTCCATGGCGCCAGAAGGCGATTCGTGGGAACTCACCCGGCGATGGGCCGAATGGGTGGGTTCTCAGATCGCCCGCCATCCCGGGTCGGAGGTCGACGCCGGTTAGGGGACGGCGCGCATCTGGTCGACAGCGACACCCCGGGCCCCGACCTCAGATCGGGCGGCTCGAGCCCCCGAACCGTCTCCTCGAAGCCAGCAACAGCATTGCCGTGGCCGCACCCAGCGCCCATCCCGACACTGCCGGCGGGGGCGGGGGCACGTCCGGCTGCAACTGGACGAACAGGAACGACGTCGACACCGCTAGAGCCCAACCCGGGTACGTCCACATGACCCACCATGCCCACCGCTCTCCTCGCCGATAGGGGCTCAAAAGCACAGCCGTCCAGACCACGGCTAGCACCAGCAGGTGCAGCCCACCAGACCTGACCTGCAGATCGACGAGCCTCGAAACAGACGGAGCGGCCGTGCGGATCTCGTCCGGGCTCATGCCGATCAGGCCCTTAGGAATGGCCGGGTCGGCATCCATGCCCCTCACCATGTCACCGACACCGAAAAGGCCGATGACCGCCACCAAAGCCAGGAGGAACTTCCAGGAGTTGCGGTCCCAGAAGCGAGGGCGGGCGGCGGCCTTCCCGTCGGTCGCCGCCTTCGTGTTCGCCCTCATGCCGTCTGCTCCGCACGCCTGGGAGCTTCGACAGGTGGTCCCGTCTCCTCTCGAAGGAATCGGGCCGTTGCCTCGGCTACGTATTTCGGTTCGTCCATCCAGGGCAGGTGGCCTGCGTCGGGGAGCATCACCAGCTCGGCATGAGGCATCCACCCGGTGATCATCCGGGCGTTCTCCTCGTCTCCGAACCCGTCGTCTGCACCCCAAAGGAAGAGTGTGGGGGTGGTGACCTTCGACAACAGCTCTCGGTTCAGTTCGACATGATCCCCGTTTGGGACCACCTCACCGATCAGGTCGCCGTCGTTGCGCATCGTGTCCGTGTATCGGCTCAGTGCCTCGTACCAGTCGTCGAACGGCTTGGGGAACCCGCCTGCGTCGAGGGTCTTCCCATGCCCGATCTGGCGCAGGATCATGTTCGTCGCCCTCTGGTTGGGCGGAAGCAGCCCGATCAGCCGGCGGACCGGCTTGATGGCCATCGCTTTCATGAATGGCGGGATGGTCTGTCCGGGACCAGCCGCAGGCGCCGCCATCTGCACCATCCGCTCGAATCGGCCGGGCTCGGCAACCGCCGAACGAAGCGCCAGGTGCCCTCCGAACGACGAGGCGACCACGTGTGCCTCGTCGATCCCCAGGGCAGTCAGAACGTCTCCGACGAACTTCGCTCCGAAATCTGGGAGGTCCCGAAATGTGAGCGGGTGTGGCTCGCTGAGACCGGTGCCCGGCCTGTCGACCACGAGGCTGCGGAAGCCCCCGAAGTGGGCGATCATCGGGGCCCAGGTGGATCCCGAGTTGGGCCCGCCGTGGATGAACAGCACGGGTTCGCCCTCGCCGACCTCCTGAACTCTCACCTGGGTTTCGATCCGCGGGAGCTGCACGAACCGCTCGGTGGGTGTGATCCCCAGCGAGTCCCAGAGCGCCTTCTCGAACTGCCTGTACTTGACCTCGTTCATCACTGTCCTCCTCAGCCTTCGACCGTCAGTGTGGCGGTCATGTCTTCGTGGGTCGGGACCCGGCAGATGATTTGATACGTGCCGGGAGAGGCGTCGATCGGCACTCGCCGGGCCTTCCAGGCGGGCACCTCTACGTCGATGCCGAGCTCGGGGATCGTGAAGGTGTGCCGGATGCCGTCGCGGTTGTCGACCCAGAGCCCGGTGGCATCGGTCGATATCACGATCGCCTCGGGCGCCCACATCACCTGCTGCGCCGTGACCTCAACGTCGGTGGCGAGTGCCTCGTCGGACGGGGTGGCCGCCGCTGCCAGCAGCGACACGATGGTTCCCGCGACGAACACGCCTGTCGCCGCCAGTGCGATGGGCTTGATCGGGCTCGTTGCGCTCTTGCGGAAAGCATTCACGCCGGCGATGGCGGCCACGGCGACCGCCGACAGCGAGAACAGATTGAGGATGAAGGCGGGCGCCGACTCGGGATTCTGCAACTCGTCGGCGATCACCGGCAGGTTTCCCACCACGGCCAGAGTGGCGAACACCGTGAGCACCAGACCGAGCCTGCGTCGCTCGCCTTTGAGGAACACTGCGAACACCAGGAACGCCAGGCCGATCACGGCCACCGGCGGAATGACAGTCCCGGCCAGCAGCTGCAGGGCAACCGACCAGACCGCCATGGCGATCGACGCTCCTCGCGCCAGTCTCAACCACTCCGGGGTACCGGTGGGTGTCACCTTCGGCACCGGTGTCTCTCTCGTACGGGTAGCCATTCGTCTCCTCCTATCTCGACTACCTGGCCAACGTACGAGCGGGCGGGTCGAAGAAGAACGGTGCCTGCCCGACTTCGATGGGTGAGGAGTTCCGGAGTTTCCAAGCGGCCAATAGTGAGGCTGTCCTCAATGGACACCCACCAACCGGTACCCCACAATGGGACGGGTGAGGCGTTTCGTGTTGGTCGTGGCGGTCACCGCCGCCGGTTCGCTGCTGGCGGCCGTCGCGCTCGCCTTGACCCAGGGTGCGGCCGCTGCCGGTCCACTCGTCTACATGCTCATGGTGCCGATCCCGTTCCTGTCGGCGGGGATCTATCTCCTGTGGCGGCAACCCGATAACCGGGCCGGATGGCTGCTGGTGTGCGGAACGGCATTCACGATGGCCTACGCCGTCCTCCTCGAGCAGGTGATCCGTATCCGGCTCGGCGATGGGGTGGAGGGATGGATGGCGTGGGCGCTGACCGGCGAGGCCCTCGTCACAATGGCGGGACTGGCCTGCCTGGTGCTGCTGATCGGACTGTTTCCTTCGGGCCGAGCGAGGACCCGAGGAGAGCGCCGACTCGCCAAGGCTATCTGGTGGCTGCCCCTCCCCATGCTCGTCGCCGTGCTCGCCAACGAGAAGGTCCTGCTCGATGGGATCACCTACGGCTCCCTCGAGCTGGCGAACCCGATCCACATCGAGGCCCTCGCCTGGATGGGCCCGGCCACTGCCGGATTCCGCTACTTCCTGGGAGCCGCTCTGTTCGTAGGCATCGGTCTCCTGGTGTTCAGGTACCGGAGAGAAGCTTCGCCGGAGCGGCGCCAGATCCGCTGGGTGCTGTTCGGTTCGACGGCGGCGATGGTCATCGGGATCTTTCCGTTTATCGCCTTGCCGCTGCTGGGCGCCGCGTCTGACCTGCATGCTCAGATCTCTCTCACCATCGGCGCCCTGGCACTGCTGCTGATACCCATCACCGTGGTTGCTGCGATCGAACAGCCCGCCTGGCTCGACACCGATGCGGTCATCCGCAAGTCGTTCATCTACGGGGCCCTGTCCATCGGGATCTTCGTCGTCTACGCAGCCGTGGCGGCAGGTCTCGGACTGGCCGCCGGCGCCCGCCTGCCCATCGAGGTAGCCATCCTGGTTACCGCGGTACTGGCCTTCGCGTTCCAGCCTGCCCGCCGCCGCCTTCAAGCCGTTGCCGACCGCTGGGTGTTCGGGGAGCGGCCGTCGGCGCTCGAAGCCATGGCCGGCTTCGACGTGTCCGAGGACGCCGGCGAACTGGCTCCGAGGCTCGCCGAATTGGTCCGTACGGCGGTCAGGCTCCGGTGGGTGGAAGTCGACCTCCCTCCGGGCCCGACCGACCTCTCGGGAGGTCCAGGCGGCGATGCGTCGCACATCGTGCCCATCGTCCAGGCGGGGGAGAAGCTGGGGGAGATCCGCTGCGGGCCGAAGCTCGCCGGGCAGTGGACTTCTCAGGATCGCGATCTCGTTGCCGCTCTCGCCTCGCAGGCCGGTCTGCTCGCCACCAACGCCCGCCTCACCTCGCGGATCGTGCAGGCCCAGGAGGCCGAGCGGCGGCGCATCGAGCGGAACATCCACGATGGCGCTCAACAGGAGTTGGTTGCCCTGGTGGCCAAGCTCGGTCTGGCTCGGGCCAAAGTCCGGCGGGGCGAACTCGACGAAGACACGCTCGTCGAACTCCAGTCCGACGCCGGTGCGATCCTGCGCGACCTGCGAGATTTCGCCCAGGGCATCCACCCCAGCGTCTTGACCGACGGCGGGCTGGTCGAGGCCGTCGAGGACCGGTGCAGCCGATTGCCTCTCGAGGTGGCCACGGAGTTCTCTCCCGGGCTGCGGCACCGCCGGTTCGGTGACGACGTCGAGGGCGCCGCCTACTTCTTCGTCGCCGAGGGGTTGGCCAACATCCTCAAGCATGCCGGTGCCTCGAGGGCGAGGGTGGGTATCCATCAGACCAACGGAACCCTCGAGTTGATCGTGGGAGACAACGGGTCGGGATTCGATCCAACCTCCACCCACCATGACGGGCTCGCCGGGCTGTCCGATCGCTTCGCCGCCCTCTCTGGTTCGGTATCGGTGGAGGCATCACCTGGGGAGGGCACTGTGCTCCGGGCTCGGCTTCCGGTAGAAGAGGCCGGCCTTTGATTCGGGTAGTCATCGCCGACGACCACTATCTGGTGCGGGAGGGCACCCGGCGCCTTCTCGAGGCGTCCGGAGAGGTCGAGGTGCTCGCGGCGGTCGAGGATGGCGACCAGCTTCGGGCCGCGGTCGACCGCATGTCTCCGGATGCCGTCGTGGTGGACATCCGCATGCCGCCGGATCACCAGATGGAGGGGATCGAGGCCGCTCACGACATAAGGGCCAAACATCCCGACGTGGGTGTTGTCGTGCTGTCTGCCCACGCCAATCCGCTGTACGCATTCGAGTTGTTCAAGGACGGGACTGCCGGGCTGGCCTACCTCCTCAAGGATCGCGTCGGCGATCTCGACGAGTTGCTTCGGGCACTGCGGGAGGCGGTGGCCGGGGGATCTGTGATCGACCCGCTCGTCGTCGAGGGCCTGCTCCAGCGCCAGCGCAACACGAGTGACCGGCTGCTCGACACTCTCACGGATCGGGAGTCGGAGGTACTGGCGCTCATGGCCGAGGGAAGGTCCAACGGCGCCATCGGTGAGGGTCTGTTCGTCTCCCAGTCGGCGGTCGAGAAACACATCAATTCGATCCTCACCAAGCTCGGCCTCCCCCCCGACGAGACCGAGACCCACCGGCGGGTGGCGGCAGTCCTCGCCTTTTTGTAGAGCCGCGCCATCTTCTCGTTCCGCTACGAAATCCAGGCGCCGCTGCCCAAGCCACCGTTCGTGGTTGCGGCCAACCACTACTCGCACCTCGACC
>JBFGRR010000123.1:0-5345 GCA_041567215.1 Acidimicrobiia bacterium
AACCTCGCGTTCGTTGGAAGAGTCGGGACTCTGGGAGAGGCGATGTCCTTCGAGGAGTTCGTCGCAACCTGCGATCAGGCACTCGGAGACGACGGCATGCGTGCCTCGGGCAGGGGCGAGGTGACCAGGGTGGCAGTCGTTCCCGGATCCGGAAGCGACTTCATCGCCGCCGCGGTCGCATCCGGAGCGGATGTGCTGGTCACCGGCGACGTGAGCCATCACGCTCTGGTGGGTGCGCTGGACCGCGGCCTCGGGGTGGTGGATCCCGGACACGCTCCCACCGAGCGGCCGGGAATGGCGGCGCTCGTGGTGGCGCTGGCGGCTCCCGGAGTCGACATCGTCGACCACACCGGCATCGACCCGACTCCGTGGCGTTAGCCTCCCCAGTCTTGATTGAGCTACCAGCCCTCGCAGACCTGCTCGACCTCCAGGCCGTCGACCTCGAGATCGACCGTCTTCTCGAGAGGCGGCAAGGTTTGCCCGAGCTGGATGCCTACCGGTCTACCAACGCCTCCAGGGTGGATGCCGAGGCGAAACGTGACGCTCTGGCCGGTGAGCTCAAGACCATCGAACTCGACCTCGACAAGGGAGAGGGCGAGCTGGAGTTGCTCGAACTCAAGCTCTCCGAGTCGGAGACGCGGCTCTTCGCCGGGGGGATGAGCGCCAAGGAGACTGAGCACAAACGTCTCGAGGTTCGATCCCTGCGGGCGCAGCAGGAGGCCCTCGAAGAGCGGGTGCTCGCGCTCCTCGACAAGACCGACGAACAGCGGATCAAGGTCGAGGCCGCCCAGGCGGAGGTTGACTCTCTCGCTGCACAGGAGAGAGAACTCGGGTCGGTGATTGCCGCCGAGTGGAAGGTCATCGATGCCGAGGTGGGTCGGCGCGAGGCACGCAAGGCCGAGATCGTTCCGCTGATCCCGGAAGATCTTCTGTCGGTGTACGAGAAGTTACGGGTCACCAAGGAAGGGGTGGCGGTCGGCGCTCTGGAGAACGACCAGTGCGGGGGATGTCATCTGCACCTCTCACCGTCTGAGCAGGAAGAGGCGCGCGACACCGACCCGCCCCGCTGCGTGCACTGCCGGCGCATCCTGGTGCTCTGATGCCAGGTTCGTTCGTGATCTACACCGATGGCGCCTCGCGGGGTAATCCTGGCCTGGCATCGATTGGGGCTGTCGTATACGCCGAGAAGGATGGCGATCTCGTCGAGGTGGCCACCGTCAGCGAATCGATCGGCGTGGACACCAACAACGTGGCCGAGTACAAGGCGGTGATCGAGGGTCTGAGAGCCGTTGCCGCCTTCGAACCAGATCGTGTGACGCTGCGCGCCGACAGTCAACTGCTCATCCGGCAGTTGAAGGGCGAATACCGGGTGAAGGCCCCCAATCTCAAGCCGTTGTTCCTCGAGGCAAAACGTCTTTCCGAATCGCTGGGCCGGGTGGTCCTCGAGCACGTTCCGAGAGAACAGAACAAGGTGGCCGATGCCCTGGCCAATGACGCTCTCGACAGATGATCTTCTGGCACCTGGGCGGAGCTCTGTTCCTGTTTCGGTGGATCTTCAGGGATCCGGCAGCCGATCTCCGGTTTCTCCTTCTGGGGGCGCTGCTTCCCGATCTGATCGACATGCCGATCGGAACCCTTCTGACCAGCTATTCATCCGGCGAACTCTGGTTTCACACGCTCACGGTGGCGAGCCTGGCGCTTCTCGGCGCCATCGTCTTCACCAAGAGGCGGGGGCATTGGCGCAAGCGACTGGTAGCGCTGGCGATAGGGATCTTCTTCCATCTGCTCCTGGACGGCATGTGGACTTCGACGGAGGCCTTCCTGTGGCCGTTTGCCGGCTTCGAGTTCCCACCCGGCCCGTCTCCCTACTGGGGCGGTCTGTGGGGGCGGGCGTCAGCCGACCCAGTTCGATGGGTTCTCGGAGGCGTAGGGCTTGCCTACCTGTGGTGGGTCTGGTCCACGGCCGGTCTCGGAGATCGCCGGATACGCGCCCGCTTCTTGAAGTCGGGGCAGATCGGTGAGCCGGGCCGCTAGGGCCCTGGCGATCTTCGTGCTTGCGAGCGCCTGCGTTGCTCCGGCTGTCGAGACGACCAGCGCGGTGGAGGAGAGACCCGGTGCGTCCGACCCGGAACGGGCCGTGGCCTTGTTGTTCAGGAGTCTCTCCACCGGGGACTTCGAGACGGCCGCCGATCTCACGGTTCCCGGCCAGATGATCGTCGTGGCGGTTGTGGAAGGTTCGAGCGTGGCGACCGCCAACGCCCTGATCGAGGCGGGAGCGACCCAGGTGGGCGCCCGGTTCTGGCAGAGCTTTGCCGACAGCCTGACGGGGTTCCTCGGCTACCCGCCGGAAGATGTGCGCCTGGGCGAGGTGACTCCCTTCTCGGTCGGAGGTGAGGACTTCGCCGTCGTGGAGGCAACGGTGCCTCTCGAAACCGGAGTGAGGCGCATCATCGTCAAGAGGGGTGACGGTTGGCATATCGATGTCATCGCCAGCTTTGCCCCCGCACTCGTACCCAAGTTGGCTCCGGCCGGTGAGTTGTTGCGCGCCGATCCGGCCGGTTCCGATCTCATGGCGATCCTCGCCCTCCAGAAACCGAGTCTCGAGATGGTGCTTGCAGATCCCAACCTCAGCGCCCAGATGCAGCAGGCGGTGTTTCAGGCGATCGAGGTGATCAACCGCTGATACCGCGCAGCCGCGGCAGGACCTCGGCTCCGAGCATCTCGATCAGCCCTTCCTGGTCGGTGGAGGCCATCTGCAGGGTGACGATGTCGGCGTCGAGGTCACTGACGAGCGGCAGATAGGTATCGACGATCTCATCGACCGACGCAACCAGCGAGTACCGGCCGAGGATCTCTTCTCGGGGCAGGTCGTCGGCGCGTTCCCGCAGAGTCTGAGGGTCCACCGCTTCGAGCCTGCCCGGCGCTCTCAGGCCTCGCCACGAGAAGAGTGCTTCCCACGCCTCCTCTTCGTTCTCGGCGAACACCGACCACCTCGTCGCAAGGATCTTCGGGTCCGGTAGGCCGGCGGCCTCGGCCGCCTCGTGCGCCGGTTGGACGACCTTCTCCACCGTTACCCGAGGGTCCTTCACCGATGTGATGATTCCCTGAGCCCGGGTGGCGGCCAGGGCGGACGATTTCGGCCCGCCTGCCGCGAGCCAGATCGGGACCGGGCCCAACGGTGGCGAGTACAGCTTGGCCCGATCGGTCTGGTAGTACTCGCCGTCGAACGTCAGCTTCTCCCCGTCGAGCAGCCGGCGCATGATCTCCAACGCTTCTGCCATGCGCTCCGAACGCTCTTTGTAGGCCGGGAACTCGTAACCGAGCGGTCCTTCGTTGATGTTCTCTCCGGTGCCCACCCCGAGATGGAATCGACCGCCGCTGAGGCGGTCCAGGGTGGCTGCGGCCTGGGCGACGACGCCGGGATGGAAGCGCCACAGCGGCGTGGTGACCCCGGTTGCGAACTCCAGGTTGGAGGTTGCCTGTGCCATCGCGCCGATGGTCGAGAACGCGAACCCGGCGGCAGACCGGTCATCCACCCAGGGGTGGAAATGCTCGGAGACGACGACCATGTCGAAACCCGCCTCTTCGGCGAGCACGGCGTGGCGAACGAGGGTCTCGGGCTGCCATTGCTCGTGGCCGCAGAAATAGGCGAACTTCGTCATCGAGCGGTCGGCTCCTCGGTCGGGCTTTCGACCTTAGGCGGTCGCAGCGCCAGACGGGCAGCGCGCCAGCCGAGGCCCGCCAAGACGATGCCCGCACCTGCCAGCCAGATCACGATGTCCACCCAGAACGAGAGGAACAAGCACGAGATCAACCCTGCCCAGGCCATCCAGCGTGGGAAGCGACGCAGCTCTGCCGGAAGCCGGAGGGCAGCCAGGTTGGTGATCGAGTAGTACAAGAGAACCGCAAAGGCCGAGAATGTCCAGGTCGTCCGGACGTCACCGATCAAGGCCACTCCGGCGACGGTCAAGCCGGTCAGTACCACCGCGGGCGTCGGCGAGCCCTTCGGATTGACTCGGGCGAGGATGCCCGGCATGTCGGCCCGGCGGCCCATCGCCAGCCAGACCCGCGACAGGCCGAGAACCAGGTTGAGTAGCACGCCGAGCATGGCGAGAATCGCCCCAACCTCGACCACCCATTTCGCTCTGGAGGTCGCGTCTGCGAGGGGAGCGCCAGTACCGTCGACGAACCCGGCGAGCAGGGTTGGCCCCACCTGGCGCAGACCAGCGGCCGCCACGAGAAAATACAGTGCGGCGGAGACGGCGAGGCCGGCGATCACTGCCCGGGGGATCGTTCTCTTCGGGTTCTTGACCTCTTCTCCGAGCGTGGCGATTCGGCCGTAGCCGGTATACGCAACGAACATGAACGCGATGGCCGTGAGCACGTTCCCCAGGTCGACGTCGGGATCCGGCGGCAGGGGGTCGCCGCCGCCAACCCCGGTGAAACCGAGCACGATGAACCACATCAGCGCTGCGATGGTCAAAGTCACCAGCACGGCGTTCACGATGGCGGTGCGGCGGATCCCGGCGACCACCAGAACTGTCACCAGTACGGCCGATCCGACCGCGACCGGCACTCGTAACCCCGGATCCGCACCGATGGTGACGAGGGCGTAGCCGGCAAACCCGAGGGCGGCTGTTGATGCAGACGCCGTCTTGGCGACCAGGAACAGCCATCCAGACGTGAAACCGAGCCACGGGGTGAGGAATCTGTACCCGTACTCATAGGTGCCACCCGCCACCGGGTGGGCGGCCGCCAGCTGGGCCGACGAGAGGCCGTTGAAGGTCGCCACCAGGCCGGCCAGCGGTATCGCCAGGAGGATCCACTTCCCGGCGAACCCTGCTGCCACCGCGATGGACACGAAAACGCCGGTGCCGAGGATGGAGCCGAGACCGGTGGCAACGGCGCCGCCAAGTCCGAGATCACGTTTCAGCTGGCTCACCAGATCGGCCAAGGTAGCGGAGGGCGATCGGACGGAGGATCCGGATGGAGGGGCGTCTGGAGGAGTCTGTGGACCCGCGTCTCGAAGGCCGCTGCCTCAGCAGCGGTGAGCAGCGTCTCCATCCTCGCGCTGAACGATGCCAGCCCATCGGCTCGAAACCCTTCCAGAGACTCGATGAGCAATTCGGGGACACGCTCGCCGGCGAGACCCCACAGCACCGTTCGCAGTTTGGGCTGGGCGTGGAAGGTGAGCCCGTTGTCGATGGCCCACAGCTTGCCGGTCCCGGCTTCCGACAGGACGTGTCCGAGCTTGCGGTCGGCGTTGTTGGCGATGATGTCGAAGAGTGCAAATGGCCACAGGGCCTCGTCGAGGGTGGGCTGGAACAACGGCCGATGATCGAACT
>JBFGRR010000124.1:0-5299 GCA_041567215.1 Acidimicrobiia bacterium
GCTCCAGTCCAGCGCATGGAGACCGAAATACGGCCGCTGTAGCCGTTCCTCTACGGGTGACGAACCGTCGAGCGGATAACAGATCATCGCCAGAGGGGTGGAACTCAGGAAGACCAGATCCCCACCTGGACGCAACAGCCTCGCGGCCTCGGGGATCCACAAGAAGGGGTCCGCCCACAGCGCCGCCCCGTATTCGGAGATCGCGAAGTCGAACCGTCCATCCGGAAGAGGCACCGCCTCGGCGTTGCACTGGATCAGCGGGAAGGCGAGATCGTGCTCCTTCTGAAGCCGAAGAGCAGTCTCCAATTGCCGCTCGGACAAGTCGATCCCCGTGACGGCCGCCCCGCGCCTGGCCATCCACGCCGACACGTACGCGGTGCCGCAGCCCAGTTCGATGGCGTCCACGCCGGTCATATCGGTAGGAAGCAGACCGAGGTCGTGTTCCGGGATGTCCCAGGCTCCCCAGGAAGGGTCGGCGGCCGCCCACAGCCGCTCCCCTGCCGCCACCCATTCATCGGCGCCGGCATTCCAGTGGTCCCGATTGACCCTCAGGTGGTCGGCCTTCGGCCCGATCATCGATATTCGTCGTCGGGTCGACGCTGCTTGGAGGGCTGCACCCTCGGCGGCTCTCCCGGCTGCTTCGGGTAGTGGGGAGGCCAGGGAGCATCACCGATGCCGTCCTCCTCGTCGCGAGCGACCCAGTCGAGGAGCATGTCGATACGGCACGCCGATTCATCGATGCCCGCGGTGAGGTCGCCGACCTCGGCATATCGATCGGACGCAAACCGATCCATCGGGAAGTCCTCGATGGCCACGGACTCGAGTTCATCCCACGAGAAAGGCGCCGAGACGTAGCCGGTGGGACGAACGCCATAGGCCGAAGAAACCGACTTGTCCCTGGCCATCTGGTTGTAGTCGATGAACACGCCCTCACGTTCCTCTTTCCACCACTTCGTCGTGACGAGATCCGGCATCCGCCGCTCCAACTCACGAGCCAGGGCCAGAACGGCTCTTCGAACCTCGCCGAAGGTCCACTCCGGGACGATGCGCACGTAGACGTGGATTCCCCGGCTACCCGAGGTCTTCGGCCATGCGACCAGTCCCACCTCGTCGAGCAGCGCGTTGGCGCCGGCGACCGCCCGCCGAACATCGGCGAACCCGAACCCGGGCGTGGGATCGAAGTCGATCCTCAACTCGTCGGGATGGTCGATGTCGGATGCGCGCACGGGCCACGGATGGAAATCGAGGCACCCGAGCTGCACCAGCCTCACCACGTCGGCCTCCGAGCGCGGGACGTTCATCCGACCCGGCCGCTGGGAGGGGAAGCGGATCTCCACGCTATCGAACGGCGAGTTCTTGGCTGCTCGCTTGTGGTAAATCGGTGACTCCTCGACAGAGGTCATGTAGCGCTTGAGCATGGTGGGCCTGCCCGAGATCCCCCGCGCCGCCCCCTCGGCACAGGCTACGAAGTGATTCACCACATCCAACTTGGTCCAGCCGCGCGCCGGGAACACAACCCTCTCGGGCGAGCTGATCCTGATGCTCTCACCGCCAACGGTGACGGTGGTCTCGCTGCTCACCGGCCGAAAGCTAGCCGACGGTCCAACCCTGATCCGCCGCCAATGGCAGCGTCAGCTCGAACACGTTTCGATCGTCCAGACGTCGGAAGGTGAGGTCGCCGCCCATCAACCGGGCCAGCGTCAATGAGATCGGGAGCCCGAGGCCGATCCCGCCGGGCGAGGTGCCCGCCCGGTCCGCGGTGAAGAAGCGCTCGAACAACTGCGCCTCGTCCTCGGGGCTGATCGCAAGACCGTCGTCGACCACCTGTATGAACCCGACCCGACCCCGGGCGCCGTATTCGATGGCGACCGTGCTGCCGCCGTACCGCTTGGCATTGCTGATCAGGTTGCGGAGGATCTGGCGCACACGGAGTCCATCGGCCACGACCGTCGTCGGCTCGCCTGTGATCGAACCACGCTGATCGGGCCTCAGCTTCGATGTCGGAGAGTCGGCGACCGCGGTGACCGTATCGGCCACGAAGACACGCTGGGCCTTGACGGATATGGTCCCCACCTCCGTTCGGGCGGCGACCAGGAGATCCTCGAGCATCTCCGACACCTCGGTCGTCTGCTCCGCGATGATCGAGGTGAGTTCCCTCGCCTCGGCGTCCGAGAAGGTCCGCTCGGGATCTGCGAGTTCGGACGCCAATCCGAGCACCGCGGTCATCGGCGTCCGAAGCTCGTGGCTGACACTGGCCAGGAAGGCGTCCTTCGACTGCAGCACCTGCTGGAGACGGGCGTAGGAGGACTCCCTTTCCCAGACCGCCCCGATCATCGACGCGGCATGGCGCAGGAGGTTCCAATCCCCCTCGGGTCGCGACTTCCCACCCGGATAGGTGAACCCGATCCATCCGGTGGTTTCGCCCTTGGCGCCGATTTCGACCACGGTCTCGATCGACAACTCAGGTTCGCCGAGTGCCGCTCGCAGCGCCGGACGGGCGCCCATCCTGTGCCTGGCCGTTCCGACCTCGGCGACCGGCTGTCGTGTGTCAAATCCTTCCACCCTGCGATCGACGAAGCATCCGGCCGCGCCGGACGCCTCCAGCAGGTGTCCCAGTGCTTCTTCGAGCCCGGCCTCGAAGGTCGAGTCGATGAGTGCTGCACCAGCACGGGCCAGTGCCCGGTCCTGTTCACTTCGCATGACCATCGCTGCCACGGAGCGTCGCCGAAGACGGACCAGCAGCACGGAGAGCATGACTACCAGGGCAAGGCCGATTCCGGCGATGAACGGGGCCGACCGTTGCATGAACGCACCGGCGGCCAGCCCCTCGAGCGGCCGGGAGGCGAGCACCCCGACGAATACCGACAAGCCCACCATGCCGACTACGAGGGCGGCGACGGTGAGGCGGATCCATCGATCTCGAGGTTGTGAGTCCATCCGACCTTGTATCGGCAGGCGGGATGGCCGGATCAAGCCATCTGCACCGGGTGAGGAAGAGGCCTCCACCTAAGATTCCGGCATGGCCAGCGACGCCCTGATCGAACAGGTCCGCAACTCGGTGATCGGCGCCGACTCGGCCGTCGTCACCCCCTTCGGGACCCGGAGGGTCACCTACGCCGACTACACGGCATCCGGACGATCGCTCACCTTCATCGAGGACTACATCCGCGACCAGGTCTTGCCGCTCTACGCCAACACCCACACGGAGACCTCGGGCACCGGACTGCAGACCACCAGGTTCCGGGAGGAGTCGAGAGAGGTCATCAGGCGCTGTGTCGGCGGACGCGCCGGAGAGCACTCGGTGATCTTCGCGGGTTCGGGTTCGACGGGGGCCATCGACCGGCTGGTGACGATCCTGGGGTTGCGGATCCCGGCCGAACTCGACGACCGCTTCGATCTGTCGGGCCGGATCCCGGCCGCAGAGCGGCCAGTTGTCTTCGTTGGACCGTTCGAACACCACTCCAACGAACTCCCGTGGAGAGAGTCCATCGCCGACGTCGTCGAGATCGCCGAGGATCCCGATGGACACATCGACCTGGACGATCTGGCACGGAGGCTGGCGGAGTTCTCGGAGCGACCGTTGAAGATCGGGAGCTTCTCGGCGGCCAGCAACGTGACCGGGATCATCTCGGACACTTCGGCGATCTCCTCGCTGCTCCATGCCAACGGGGCCCTCTCCTTCTGGGACTGCGCGGCTGCGGCCCCGTACGTGGCCATCGAGATGAGGTCACCCGATGTCAACGGCGACGACTACAAGGATGCGATTTTCATCTCTCCCCACAAGTTCATCGGGGGTCCGGGAACTCCGGGCGTGCTGGTGGTGAGGACGGACCTGCTGCGGAACCGGGTCCCCTCCGTCCCGGGTGGAGGAACGGTCGCCTACGTCAACCCTCTCGACCACCGCTACCTGGCGGATCCCGAACACCGCGAAGAGGGCGGCACGCCGGCCATCGTCGAGTCGATCCGGGCAGGCTTGGTCTTTCAGCTCAAAGAGGCGGTGGGCACCGAGGAGATCCGAGCCAGGGAAGA
This sequence comes from Acidimicrobiia bacterium, assembly GCA_041567215.1. Classification (GTDB taxonomy): domain Bacteria; phylum Actinomycetota; class Acidimicrobiia; order Spongiisociales; family ZC4RG35; genus JBFGRR01. The sequence goes on from JBFGRR010000124.1 coordinate 4,030, forward strand.
GGACTTCATCAGCCGGGCCATCGCGGCCTGGTCCGCCAACCCGAACATCCAGATCCTCGGCAACGCCGAGGCCGAGAGACTCTCCATCGTGTCCTTCGTGGTGCGGGCCGGCAACGACCGCTACCTCCATCACAACTTCGTGGTTGCGGCCCTCAACGACCTCTTCGGGATCCAGGCGAGGGGCGGCTGCTCCTGTGCCGGGCCCTACGGCCACCGCTTGCTGGGTATCGACCTCGAGACCAGCCACCGCTTCGAAGACGAGATCGCCAAGGGATGCGAGGTGATCAAGCCCGGCTGGGTGCGCGTGAACTTCAACTACTTCATCTCGGAGGAGGAGTTCCAATACATCATCGCCGCCGTCGACCTGATCGCCTCCGACGGGTGGAAACTCCTTCCGCTGTACAGGTTCGACTCGGCGACTGCGTTGTGGCGTCATCGTGATGGTCTCGCAGACCCGCCGGCGTCACTCCAGGACCTCACATATGCCGAGGGCACTCCCAGGTGGACATCTGCGCGGATCTCCCAGCCGCTGAACAAGCTCTCCGACTACCTCGAGGAGGCGAAAACCATCCTCGCCAGCGTTCCAGGTGACATCGAAGAAAGCGCGGCGCTCTCGATCGAAGCCGAGACGCTTCGCTGGTTCCCGCTTCCCAGCGAGGTCGGCTGAAACAGCCGGCACCGGCGGCGGTCTCATCATCCACGGGCATCACCGTGACCGATCGGGTTGAATGACGTCATGGTCGAACCAATCCGTGATCCGAGCACAGAAGACGTGACCCGCTGGCACCGGACGATGGCGCCCCGGCTCTTCAACAGAACCTGGGAGATCCTCGATCACGAGGACCGCACCACCGAGGAGGAGGACGAGATGCTCTCGGCCGCCTTCGGGCAGCGCTTCCATTGGTACAAGGTGGGCTCGGGCGTCAATAGGGCGGTCGCCGACTGGCAGGTCGCCCGTGCGGCTGCAGTTCTCGGATACGGTGAGCTGGCGATGCGTTTTGCACGCCGCTCGCTCGAAGTGTGCGAGACGGAGGAGCTGGCACCGTTCTACAGCGGGTACGCCCATGAGGCCATCGCCCGGGCAGCCGAAACGATGGGCGACGAGGCAACCCGTGACCTTCACGTCGCGGAGGCACGCACCCTCGCGCTGGCGGTAGGCGACGAGGACGAACGCCACATGCTCCTCGCCGACCTCGAATTGATGGGGCTCTAGGGGACCAGGGCAGCGGCGAGGAAACGCTGCAATCGCTCCCAGGCGAGTTCAGAAGCC
>JBFGRR010000125.1:0-5273 GCA_041567215.1 Acidimicrobiia bacterium
AGACCTCATGACCACCTCATTCGCCCAACTCGGCCTGCCCGACTCACTCGTTCGCGTTCTCTCCAAGAGAGGGATCGTCGAACCGTTCCCCGTCCAGGAAGCAACGATTCCCGACGCCCTCGCCGGCCGCGACGTCAGTGGCAAGGCTCCGACCGGGTCCGGCAAGACGCTCGCCTTCGGGCTTCCTCTGCTGGCAAGGGTCGACAAGGCCGCCAGCCGCCGCCCCAAGGCCCTGATCCTCGCCCCGACCCGTGAGCTGGCCGAGCAGATCAAACAGGAACTGGTGGAACCCGCCCGTGCCGTGGGCCGCTATGTGCTCGCCGTCTATGGCGGCGTCCGCTACGACTTCCAGTTCCGGGCCCTTCGCAAGGGCGTAGACGTCCTCGTGGCGACCCCCGGCCGCCTCGAGGACCTCATCCAGCAGGGCGCAGCAGACCTGAGCCAGGTGGACATCGTCGTCATCGACGAGGCCGACCGCATGGCAGACATGGGATTCATGCCCGCGGTGCGCCGCATCCTCGACCACACACCTCGCAAGCGCCAGACGCTGCTCTTCTCGGCCACGCTCGACGGCGACATCGCCGTGCTGAGCCGCGACTACCAGAGAGATCCGGTCCGTCACGAGGCCGGGACGGTCGAGTCCGACACCATCGATGCCCAGCACCACTTCTGGCTCGTTCAGCACAGTGATCGGGTGCGCCACGCCGCCGACGTCGTGGACGCCGCCGGGCGAACGATCGTGTTCACGCGCACCCGTCACGGGGCCGATCGGCTCGCCAAGCAACTCGAGAAAGAGGGGATCGGGGCCGTCGCCATGCATGGCGGGCGCTCGCAGAGCCAGCGGAACCGGGCCCTCGATGCCTTCTCATCGGGTCGTGCCCAGGCTCTCGTCGCCACCGACGTGGCTGCTCGTGGCATCCATGTCGACGCCGTCGCATCCGTTCTCCACTTCGACCCGCCGGCCGACCACAAGGACTATGTGCACCGTTCAGGCCGAACCGCCCGCGCCGGGGCAGCCGGCAACGTGATCAGTTTCGTCACGGGCGATCAGAAGCGGAACGTGCGCCGCATCCAGAAGGAACTCGACCTGGGCATGCCGTTCGAGCATCCCAGACCCGACGCGCTGCGAAATGGCGGTGAAGGTGAGTCCCGCAACGGTCATGCCGGGCGGGCCAACCCCTCGACCCATCATGCCCCCGCCCCCGACTCGGCCCTCGAAGGGGTGCACAGCGTGTACGTGGCGAATCTTCCCTGGGAGACCACGACGGCCGACCTCGAGGTGATGTTCGCCCGGTTCGGAGAGGTCCGTCAGACTTCGATCATCACCGACAAGCGGAGCGGGCGTTCCAAGGGATTCGGGTTCGTGGACATGCATCGCGAGGGCGCCGACTCGGCCATCGAGGCACTGCACGGATCGAGGATCTCGGGCCGGGATCTCACCGTGAGGATGGCCCGACCCCGCCAGTTCTCCTGAGCGGTAGACCGCCCGGACTCAGACCCGGGTCCCTGCCTCGGGACCATCCGTGGCAGGCCCGGCATAGGCCTGAGCGATCAAGAGCCACTCGCGGGCCAGGGGTGAAGTCCTCAGCCGGGTGTCGTCGAGGTGCCGCCTCTGGGTGACCACCAGGCAGAACTCCTCCGCCGATCCTTCCACCCACTCGGTGGCGGTATCGGGCCCGAAGCTCCATTCGTCGCCCGAAGGTCCGCGCAACCGAACCCGCACGGGCTCGTCGGGCGGATCGAGGCTGCGATTGGCGTAGGTCCAATCGCGGGTGATGAACCCGAGTTGGGCTATGTGGCGCAGTCGGTCGGTGGGCCGTCTGCCGATCCCCACGGCATCGACCACGTCCTGGCCGTGTGCCCACACCTCCATCAGCCTGGCGGTCAGGAAGGACCGCGCACCCATCGAAGGCCCATACCAGGCGATCCGGGTGTCGTTGGAGAGGGTGGATCCGGCCTCGGCCAGGAGATGGCGGCCACGGCGCCACGACTCGAGAAGTCGGGTGGGTGCCATGGCCCTGTAGGAAGCCAGAGTCCAGTCATCGGCAGCCTTCAGACCTCCGCCTCCCGCCGAGATCAGGAAGTCGTTCGCCAGTTCCATGAACCGATCGGGATCGGTGATGGCCAGGGCTGCCGCCTGGTCGAAGTAGGCGAGGTGTCCGATCTGGTCGGCGACCGTCCAGCCCGGACTCGGAGTCGCCAGTTGCCAACTGCTGTCGTCGAGGCCGGAGACGATGGAGTCGAGCACCTCCTGTTCGGAGATGAGGTCGTCGAGAACCTGGGCCACGTCCACGAGGCGAGTCCTTTCGATCTGCTCTCTACGGTACCGTTCGGCGCGTTCGCTTCGAGGAGTGCAGCCCGTGACCGACCCGATCCGGATAGCCAATTGCTCGGGCTTCTACGGAGACCGGCTGTCGGCCGCCCGGGAGATGGTGGAAGGCGGGCCCATCGATGTGCTCACCGGCGACTGGCTGGCCGAGCTCACCATGCTGATACTCGCCCGCAGCCGCATGAGCCGCCCCGGGGGTGGCTACGCCCGCACCTTCGTCAAACAGATGGAGCAGGTGATGGGCACCTGTCTCGATCGCGGGATCAAGGTCGTCTCCAATGCAGGGGGTCTGGATCCTGACGGGTGCGCGGCAGCCGTTTCCGAAGTGGCATCCAGGCTCGGCCTGGATCCGAAGATCGCCTGGGTGAACGGCGATGACCTGATGTCCGGCGACCTCATCGCCTCTGGTGCGTTGCAGGCGGTCGCAGGCGGCCCCGGGTTGGGGGACCCGTCCCGTTACCTGACCGCCAACGCCTATCTCGGCTGCTGGGGGATCGTCGAGGCCCTCGACAGGGGAGCGGACATCGTGATCACCGGCCGGGTCACCGACGCGGCGGTGGTCTGCGGGCCGGCGGCCTGGCACCACGGTTGGGAGCGCGACGCGTGGGACGCTCTCGCGGGTGCGGTCGTGGCCGGCCACGTGATCGAGTGCTCGGCGCAGGCCACCGGCGGCAACTACTCGTTCTTCACGGAGATGGACCTGACGAATCCCCGGTTCGGCTTTCCGTGGGCCGAGGTGGGGTCCGACGGTTCGAGTGTGATCGGCAAGCACGAAGGCACCGGGGGAGAGGTCTCGATCGGGACCGTCACCTCCCAACTGTTGTACGAGATCGGGTCGCCCCGCTACCTGGGCCCGGACGTCTCCGCCCGTTTCGACACCATCTCGCTGGAAGAGGCCGGCCCAGATCGCGTCCGCATCTCGGGTGTTAGAGGCGAGCCGCCACCGCCGACCCTGAAGGTGGGGATCAGCGAGCTGGGCGGATACCGAAACACTCTGGCCGTCGCGCTCACAGGTCTGGACATCGAGGAGAAGGCGGCTCTTGCGGAAGCCGCCTTCTGGGACGCCTGCCCGCTGGGACCTGAAGACTTCGCGGAGGTGTCGAGCCAGGTGATCAGGACCGACGCGCTCGATCCCTCCAGCAACGAAGAAGCGACCGCAGTGTGGCGTTTGACCGTCAAGGATCCCGACGAGGGCAAGGTCGGCCGGGCGTTGTCCGGGGCGATGGTCGAAACCGCCCTCGCCTCGATCCCCGGCATGTACTCGCTGTCGGGAGGTCCATCCGCCGGAGAGCCCTACGGCGTCTTCCGCCCTGCCCTCGTGTCCGGTGAGCTGGTGCCGCAAAGCGTCCACATCGACGACGAGGTGATCGAGGTGCCCTCGAAGGCTCCCGGTGGTGAGGTCTCCATCGACCCGCCCCCGGTCGCCAGAGCCGCGACGCCGGTGGACGGCCTCGTGGAGCTTCCGTTGGGAACGGTGATCGGCACTCGGTCGGGCGACAAGGGGGGAGATGCCAATCTCGGCGTGTTCGTGAGGAGCGACGCGGCATGGGCATGGATCGACGGTTTTCTATCGACGGAGAAGCTCACGGAGTTGCTGCCGGAGATCGACGGCCTGACCGTCGACCGCCACTCGCTTCCCAACCTGCGGGCGTTGAACTTCGTGATCCAGGGACTGCTGGGGGAGGGCGTGGCTGCCTCTACCCGCCAGGACGCCCAGGCGAAGAGCCTCGGGGAGTGGCTACGGGCCCGTGTCGTGGGGATTCCCGGGTCTCTGCTGGACCGGAGCGATCCCTGACAGATCCTCGCTGATCCCGGCCACTTGACATCCTCGGCGCCATCCGTCATGCTGGGAGCGCTCCCGGGTACGCTCTCGGGAGGGAGAGAGGGCAATGAAACGGTTGACGCTCGAGGAGATCGGTCGACGAGCGGGTGTTTCGCGCTCGACCGTGTCCCGGGTCGTCAACGGCCATCGTGACGTCAGTGCCGACGTCAAGGAGAGGGTCCTGGCAGTCGTCGCCGATACCGGCTACCGGCCCAACAGTGCGGCCAGATCGCTTGCCTCCAGCCGCACGGGTGTTCTCGGATTGGTGATTCCCAGCAACGTCCATAGCCTCTTCGACGATCCCTACTTCGGGAGACTCATCCAGGGGATCACCAAGGCTTCCAACGCCGCCGACCAGACCTTGGCGCTGTTCCTGTTCGAGGACGAACGGGAGGAGACCGAGATGTATCCGCGGGTGATCTCCAACAGTCTCCTCGACGGACTGATCCTCACCGCCACCCGGATGGGCGACCCCATAGTCGAGCGCCTGCGGGTGGACGGAGTCCCGTTCGTGATGGTGGGACGTCCGGACTCGGACTCGATTCCCTACGTGGACGCCACCAATCAGCGAGGCGCTTTCGACGCCACCATGCACTTGATCGAACACGGGCGGCGCAGGCTGGGGTCCGTCGCAGCTCCTTCCAACACCACCGCCGGGGTCGATCGGCGCTCGGGTTTCATGGCCGCGCTCGCCAGCGCTGGCATTCCCCTCGAGGAGGGCCTCGTGGTAGAGGGCGACTTCTCGGAGCGAAGTGGTCTCGAGGCGATGACCCGTGTGCTCGAGTCCGAGCCCGACGCGGTCTTCTGCGCCTCCGACACGATGGCCGTGGGCGCCCTCAAGGCCATCGCCAGAGCCGGCCTGCGGTGTCCCGAGGACGTGGCCCTGGTCGGTTTCGATGGCCTCGCAGACGCCAACCCGACCAATCCATCTCTCACGACGATGTACCCGCCGGTGGTGGAGACCGGCGAAGCGGCGGTGGCGCTGCTTCTCGACGTCGTCGAACTGGGTTCCGTGGCGGAGCCCAGGAAGGTGCTGCCTACCGAGCTGATCGTGCGCCGGTCGTGCGGATGCTCCGAGGAGGGCCTCTCCTGACTCGAGAACCACCCACAGGATTTCCCTGC
>JBFGRR010000126.1:0-5265 GCA_041567215.1 Acidimicrobiia bacterium
CGGCCGTTATTCACCGCGGCGGTTCCTGGCCTGGGCGGGCCTCGACGATCTCACCGATCTCCTGTCAGAGCGTGGCCTCGAGCAGGTGCCCTCGCATGTCTCCGTCGAGGGCCGGCTCGCCCAGCAGGGCGGCTACTTCGACGTCGACCTGGGGCTCACCGGCGCCGAGGCAGGCTTCGCCGAGTCGGGGTCGATCGTGGTGCGATCCGGTCCCGGTCGGCCCCGGATGGCGTCGCTGATCCCTCTGGTGCACGTGGCGCTCCTGCCGAAGGACCGGATATTCAGATCGCTGTCACACTGGGCCAAGGAGGAGGCGGCCACGATGGCGGCCGCCTCCAACCTGGTCTTCATCACCGGCCCCTCCCGCACCGGCGACATCGAGCAGTATCTCAACCTCGGCGTCCACGGCCCCAAGCACGTCCACGTGGTGCTGGTCTAGGGAGTCGGACCCGTGATGGTGATGGTGATCCCGTCCGTCTTGTGAGTGCCGGCGATACCGATCACGAATTCTTCGTCATCGTCCGGCCAGTCCGGCTCACCCTCCGCAATATCACACGTGTCCTGGAAAGTCCCCGTGCCCTGGTCAGTGCCGGCCACCTTTGCGAACTCGTAAGTCAACGACACGGTGTATCGGTCTTCGGTCCAGGCGATCGCGCACCAGTTTCCGGGGACCGAGTCACGAAGAGTGAGGCCAAGATTCCTGATCGCCCGTTCCGATCTTGCCGAGATGGTGTACCGGCCTTTTTCAGGAGGCAGCCACTCGCAGGCCTCGATGAATGGGAAACTCCCGGTCCCCGTCTTTACCCCGCACGGCGGCAGGTCATAGGGCCCTGGATCGGGTGGTCCGCCCTTTCCTGGTTTGGCGACCGCCGGAACCGAAAGCGTCAGCAGCAGCACCCCGACCAACGACAGCAGCATCGCGTGTCTTCTCATCTCTCCTCCGATATCAACGCTTTCATGTCCGGATCGAGTCGATTGCTCACGGTCGGGTGGGTCCTGCTCTGGCGCTAAGGGCCGCACACCAGTTCGCTGTCCTCGACTGCGCACGATTCGGCGACTACGCGACTCGGTTCGCTGACCCACAAATAGAACTGGTCGGTGTTCCTCACCGCGATCGGTTCGCCGTCGGCCCCTCCCTGCAGGCAGGTGCCGCTGTCAGGCAGGTACGCGACGAGGGTGATGGGCGGGTCGCCCGACGCCCAGGTGGCGAGGACACCGCCGCTGGCCTCGATGTAACCCCCAGCGGGATCAGAGACATCGAGCGGTGCCACGCACCAGTTGCCCGGTACGCCATCGCGAGCGGTTGCAATCACTTCGATCGGGGTGTCCGGCGATCGGTCCGGCGTGACAGAGAACCTCCAGTAGCCCGTCTGGGGAGGCGCCCAGGCACACACACCGCCCAGGCTGCCAACGAGACCGTCGATGCCCGGCTGCAGGTCGCATGGACCCACCGCCTGCACGGTCGCCGTCGCCGAATAGGTTCGCCTTGCTTCGCCGGATGTGACCGTGACGGTTCTGACGAGGGCCTCTGCTTCGAGATCCTCAGCGGTGACGGTGTGCCGGTAATCGTCGACGGTGCCGTCGTCGGTCCACCGCTCGCCGGGTTCGAGCGTGATCTCTGCCGAGTACTCGTCGACCGAGACGACTGCAACGAGAGCAGCCTCGCCGGTGTTCGTGACGGCGATGGTGAAGTCGACTTCGTCTCCCAGAGAGTTCGCCCAGGCGAGCTCGGAGACAGTCATCACCGCACTGAACGAAGGAGCTGCGGTCGGTGGCGACGAGTCGTCGGAGCCGACCAAACCGGGGCCGCCCCCGAACAGCGCCAGCGGGACGACGATCGCGAAGATGGTTGCGGCCGCTGCCACAGCCACCATGGGTCCGCGGGGCACACGCCGCCGATCCGTCATGCGGTCGTCCACCAGCCGCCGCAAGGTGACGGTGTCGACCGGGTGCGATGGAGGAGCGGGGTTGGCCCGCTTGACCCGTTCGAGAAGGGCGTCGTGAACGGTCATGCGGTGCTCTCCTGGGTTGTGTCCAACTCCAAACGCAACCGGGCGAGGGCGCGATGGATCCGTTGATCGACGGCATGCGTCGAACAGCCGAGAACTCGACCGATCGATGCGTGGTCGAGGTCCTCCCAGGCGGACAGCAGCAGCACTTCCCTGTCGGCTGGTCTGAGGCGGCCGATGGCGGTGATGAGGTCGACGGACGCCCCGGGCTCGTGGAGGGTGAAAGCGGGCTCCTGTGCCTGGCTACCCAACTTCGCGACGAGGCGCTGGCGGCGGCGCCCCGCCCGTCGATGGTTCCTGAGCACGTTCCCGCAGGCGGCGTAGATCCACGGCTCCTCCCGCTCTCCCTCGGGGACCGCCGCCAGCCGTCGCCACACGACGACGAAGAGGTCCGCTGTCGCGTCCGAGGCCACGTCGGCGTCGCAGAGGCGCCTTAGGAAGTAGCGGAAGACGGCCGAGCTGTAGCGGTGATACAGGGAATCGAAGCGCTGTTGGGCTGCCTGCTCCAAAGCTCTCCCCTGGAGTGCCCGACCGACACTAGGCGACGACGTTTTGCCCTGCATCGGCTGTTCATGTCCGGCTCGGGACCGAACCTCACGCGTCTACCGTTCCTGCCCGATGGCAGACCTACCGGGAATCTTCCTCAACATCCTCGGGCCGGTGTTCCTGCTGGTCGGGCTGGGAGCGCTGCTGGGGCGCCGGGTGGCTCTCGATGCACAGACTCTCGCCAAGCTCTCCTACTGGTTGCTCGGCCCGTTCTTCATCTTCGACATCCTCGCCTCGGCCGACCTGGAGCCGGGTCTGGTGTTGCGAATGGTCGGCGCGACGCTGGCGACGATGATGGTCGTCGGTGTCGCCGTGGCGGCGTCTGCCCGGGTTCTCGGGCGCAAGCGACCGGCGGCGTCGGCCGGGGTGGTCACATCGATCTACGGCAACGTCGGCAACTTCGGTCTGGCGATCGTCGCCTTCACCTTTGGAGAGGGGGCCCTTCCCCTCGCCGGGATCGTGCTTCTCACCGTGAACGTCACCGGACTGATCGTCGGGGTTGGCGCCGCCACCTCGCTCACCTCCCCGCCGTGGAAAGCGGTGCGATCGGCGCTGACGGCTCCAATGACACTGGCCGTGCCGCCGGCCATCCTCGTGAACGCCACCAACTGGGACATGCCGCTGTGGCTCGACCGGCCGGTGTCGTTGCTGGCCGGTGCGCTGATCCCGATCATGCTGGTGACGCTCGGTGTCCAGATATCGAGCATGGAGCGCCCGCACATCAACTCCGATGTCGCGCTCCCTCTGGTCGCGAAGCTCGTCGCTGCCCCGGCCCTGGCATGGCTGGCCGTAGGTCTGCTTGGGCTGACCGGTGATCCCGCAGGCGTGGTCATCCTCCAGAGCGCCATGCCGGCCGCGGTCTTCACGGCGCTCATCGCCCTCGAGCACGACCTGGTGCCCGATCTCACCACCACGATCGTTCTCACCGGCACCCTGGCCTCGATCATCACCCTTCCGGTGGTCATCGCCCTGGTGTCTTGACTTATCCTCGGCGGATGGTTTCCCAGCGCCTGGCACGCTTCGGCAGCACCGTGTTCACCGAGATCTCCGCGCTGGCGCGCAAGCACGGGGCCATCGACCTCGGGCAGGGCTTCCCCGGTTGGGAGGGTCCGGCATTCGTGAAGGCCGAAGCGGCACGTGCTCTGGAGCACGAGTCGAACCAGTACCCCCCGTCGATGGGCATCCCCGTCCTGCGCCAGGCCATCACCGATCGCTGGCACAAGGACACTGCGATGGCGATCGACCCCGATGCCAACGTGACGGTCACCTCCGGTTGCACCGAGGCTCTCGCAGCCACATTCCTCGGCCTGTTCGAGCCGGGGGACGAGGTGATCCTCTTCGAGCCCTACTACGACGCCTACCCGGTGGGATGTTCGCTCTCGGGGGCGACTCCCCGCTTCGTGACCTTGCGACCGCCGGACTTCGCCGTTCGCGAAGCGGAGTTGCGGGCTGCGTTCAATCAGAAGACCCGCGCCATCGTGGTCAACACCCCCCACAACCCCACCGGTCACGTGTTCACCCGGGCCGAACTCCAACTCATCGCCGACCTTTGTATCCAAAACGACGTCATCGCCATCACCGACGAGGTGTACGAGCGGATCGTCTATGACGGATCGCATCTTCGCCTCGCCACGTTCCCTGGGATGTGGGAGAGAACCCTGACCCTCTCATCGATAGGCAAGTCCTTCTCACTCACCGGATGGAAGACGGGGTGGGCGATCGGGCCCGAGCCGCTGACGGGAGCGGTCCGGGCGGCCCACCAGTTCCTGACCTTCACCACCCCGAACCCGATGCAATACGGGTCGGCAGCCGCGGTCGCGGCCCCCGACGCCTACTTCGACGAACTGGTGGCCTCCTATCGCTCGAAGCGAGATCTCCTCGCCGGCGGCCTCCAGGCCCTCGGCTTCGACGTGTTCACACCAGCGGGCGCCTACTACATCCTCGCCGACCATCGGCGGTTCGGTTTCGCCGATGACGTCTCGTTCGTCCACCACATGGTGGAGCAGGCGGGCGTCGCGGCCATTCCGCCCTCGGCCTTCTACAGCGATCCGGCCGATGGGAAGGATCTGGTCCGGTTCGCCTTCTGCAAGACGGAGCCGGTGCTGGTCGAGGCGCTCTCACGAATGCGGGCGTTGTGACCGTCCGTTGGGGAATCGACGGCACCGGGGGCATCGCCCGCACGATGGTGGAGGCGATCCGCGCCGAAGGTGGTGGGGAAGTCGTTGCGGTTGCGTCGCGCTCCCTCGACCGGGCGATCGCATTCGCAGACGAGATGGCCGTGCCGGAGGGGGTCGAGGGGACACAGGCCCTCGTCGACAAGGCCGATGCGATCTACGTGGCCGGTGTCAATACCGAACACTCCAGGTCTGCGATCACCGCCCTCGAAGCCGGGGTTGCGGTCCTCTGTGAGAAGCCGATGGCGATCACCGGGCCCGAGGCAGCAGCGATGGTGGAGGTGGCTCGACGAAACGGGGTGCTGCTCGTGGAGGCGATGTGGATGCGGTTCCTTCCCTTCTGGCCGGTCCTCGAAGAGATGCTCCCGGCCATCGGACCGCTCCGATACCTGCGGGCCGAGTTCGGCATCCCTGCCGATCCCGATCCTCGCCGGCGCTGGTTCGATCCCGGCCAGGGCGGCGGGGCCCTGCTCGACGTGGGTATCTATCCACTGACGCTCGCATGCCTGCTCGCCGGGGAGCCGCTCACGGTGGCC
>JBFGRR010000127.1:0-5192 GCA_041567215.1 Acidimicrobiia bacterium
CCGCGGGCGCTGCGGCTGTGGGTCTGCTCTTCGCCGCCACTCCGTTCCTCATCCCCGATGTGGCGGCGCGGTACGGGGTCGGCCTGGGACGGGCCGGCTTGATCTCGGTGGTCCAGGTGCTCGGATTCGCCATCGCGACGATCGTCGCACCCCGGACTCTGGCACCGACAGGTCGCCTCGTGCGGGTCGCGCTGGGGACGATGGCCGGAGCAACGGTTGCCAGCGTGCTCTCGCCCGGGTTCGCGTTCCTTCTGGGCTCGCGGGCGGTTGCCGGGGCTGCGGGGGGAATCGTCACCTGGATCGTCTGGGCCGACGGCATGGGGTCGGCTGAGAAGGTTGCGGATCTTTCGGCGATCGGGCCGCTGATCGGCGTGATCGGGGCGCCGATATTCGGCGTGGCCGCCCAGTTCGGCGACGATCGGCTCGGGTACGGCCTCATGGCGCTGCTCATCGCCGTGGTGCTTCCGCTGCCCGTTCGCATAGATGTGGAAGCCCGCGTGGTGCGTACCCGCAGTCCCTCCCGATCCAACCGGGTGCTGCTCGCGGCGATGTTCGGTCTGACGCTCGCCGGGTCCTCGCTGTTCATCTACGCCGCGGCCGTGGCGAAGGCCGTGAGCGGCTTGGGCCCGGCTGCCGCGTCGCTTGCCTTCAGCTTCAACGCTGTCACCGGGATCATCGCGGCGCGTCTCCCGCACAGGCGTGGGCATGGGGGGTTCTGGCTGGCGGGCACCGGCGTCTCGGCCCTCGTCGTTGCTTTCGTCCCGAGCCCGATCGCCTTCTTCCTCGGTATGGGGCTGTGGGGTTTCTGCTTCTGGATGGGTCTCCCGACCGTCTTCGCTCTGCTGTCCGACAAATCTCTCGATCCAGGCGAAAGGGCGGGAGACGCCCAGTCGCTGATGGCATTCGGCCGTGCCGGGGGACCGCTGATAGCCGGACTCGTCGTCGGTGATGGCGCCTTCACGGGCCTCGGTCTCTTTGCCGGAGCCGGGCTGATCGGATCATCTGCTGTGGTGACCGGTGTCGAGAGGTACCGGGCCGGCGAGCGGCGCGCCTAGATCAACGGGATCCTACGGCCAGATAGGCGCTGGAGCCGGGGGCGAGCACGTTCTCCACGTTGGCACACAAGTAGCGGGCGCCCTTTTCTGCCCACTTTTCTGCTCGCTCGGTGGTGGCGGCGAGGATCCCCAGCCACTTCCCGGCGGCGGCGGCACGGGCCGCGATGTGGTCCATGGCTTCGACCACGGCGGGATGGTCGAGTTGACCTGCCACGCCGAGGGAGTGCGACAGGTCGGTGGGGCCGATGAACAGCACATCGACTCCGGGTACCGCGGCGATTTCGTCGACCCGCTCTACTGCCTCGCCCGTCTCGATGTGAATGACGATCATCGTCTCGCGGTTGGCTCTCTCGATGTAGCTGCCGAGGGGTTCGGTCAACCCGAAGTCGGAGGCGCGGGTGCCCGCCAGACCGCGAATGCCCTCCGGCACGTACTTGACGGCGCGAACCACCGCCTCGGCCTCTGCCGCCGAGTTGACCCATGGGACGTGGATGCCCACGGGTCCGGCGTCGAGGAAACGGAGGATCACCGGCGCGCTGTTGGTGGTTGCCCGCACGAACGGGGTGCCACCGCGGACCTCGACCGCCCGGGAGAGGTCTTCGACCTGTGCCGGGCTGAGAGTCCCGTGTTCGGCGTCGAACATCACGAAGTCCCAACCCGAAAGGGTCAGCCACTCGGCCAGTTGAGGTGCGTGGTGACGCACGAAACAACCTTTGACGATCTCTCCATTGGAGAGCTTGTGTTTGACGGCATTGTGGAGCATGGGGGTCCTCGTGGCGGTTGACGGCCGATCATGGCAGAGACGCCGGGCCGGTGAGTCGCGCCTGCATCGAACCGGCGGGGGCGCTGGGATCGTTGGTGCGAAAACACCGTTTGCGCAGCCAATTCGAGCTTCAGGGCCTTTAGACCTCGCGAAAACCGCTCAAGGGCCGATGTCGATCTCCCGTTGATCAGGTATGACATCAGGTGCAATGGAAGCGGTACTCGACTGGTTCGAAGAGCATCACGCCGACGATTGGAACGATCCGGCGCTGGTCATCGCTGCCCTCGCTTTCGCCGGGGCTCCGCCCGAAGGTCTCGAGACGCTTCCGCCTCCACTCGTCCCCGCTGCCTGACGCAGTAGGCCCGTCGGCTCTGTCCTGGGGTTTCCTTCGTTCCTGCGCCTTTCCTCACTCAAGCCACCGCACGGAAGTGCCGACTCTTCAGGGTAAGGAGCGCACATCCATGAAGAAGACAGTCCTCAGCCACTCTCTCGACGGTGGGTGGTCGGCACCTCTGCCCGACATCGACTCACCCGAGACGCTCGTGCTGGTCTTCGGTGCACCCGAGTATCGAGACGACGTTTCCGCTCTCCGTGAGCTTGCAGAAGCCTTCCCGGGAAGTCACCTGATCGGATGTTCGACCGCCGGGGAGGTCTTCGGTAGCCAGATCCGCGATCGAAGCCTCGCGGTGGCCGCCCTCAGATTCGAGCAGACCCGTCTCGAGTGCGCCTCGGCGCCGGTGGCGTCACAGGCAGACTCTCACGCCGCCGGTCACAAGATCGCCGAGCGACTGCTGGATGACGACCTGCGGGCTGTGTTCGTGCTGTCGGACGGACTCCATGTCAACGGCACCGCCCTCTCGGCCGGACTGAACTCGGTTCTTCCCCCCTCCGTGGTGGTCACGGGTGGACTCGCCGGCGACGGCTCGCGTTTCGAGTCGACATGGACCCTTGCCGGTGGTGAGTTGGAGGACAACCGGGTGGTGGCGGTGGGCATGTATGGCGACGCCTTGCAGGTGGGCCACGGCTCTAGAGGCGGATGGGACATCTTCGGGCCGGAGCGGATCGTGACGCGGGCCGAGGGAAGTGTGCTCTACGAACTGGACGGGCGCCCCGCCCTCGATCTCTACAAGGAATACCTGGGCGAGCTCGCCGCCGGTCTTCCCGCGACCGGTCTGCTGTTCCCGCTGGCGTTGAGGGCAGACGGCAGCTCGGAGGAGCAGCTCGTGCGCACCATCCTCGCGGTCGACGAAGCCAATGCTGCGATGGTTTTCGCCGGCGACATCCCGGTTGGGCATCGAGCCCAGTTGATGCAGGCCAACTTCGAGCGACTGGTGATGGGGGCAGAAGCGGCGGCCAAGGCAGCTCTTCTCGATGCTCGCGATGGCCTGACCATCGCCATCTCTTGCGTCGGTCGCCGCCTCGTTCTGGCCGAGCGCGCCGAGGAGGAGGTCGAAGCGGTCGCCGAGATCCTCGGTCCCGGGATGGACCAGATCGGTTTCTACTCCTACGGGGAGATCTCGCCCTTCACCGATGGGCGTTGTGACCTCCACAACCAGACCATGACACTGACGACGCTCGGCGAGTCGCCGTGAACCCGCTGCTGGCGCGTCAGCTGAAGCGTCTCCAACTCGACGCAGGCGCGCCGCCCGGAGCGGAAGCCTGGAGTGCACTCCTCGGCAAGGTGAGCAACGCCTACGACGCCGCAGACAATGGCCGGTACCTGTTGGAGCGCTCGCTGCGGATCTCGTCCGATGAGATGCGCAAGGTCTACGAGGATCTTCGGGCGCTGTCTGCTCACCGGCTCGCCGCCGAACGTGACCGCCTGCGGGTGGTCGTCGACGCACTCAGCGAGGGGCTGCTGCTCATGGATCCCACCGGCAAGGTCCTGGTGACCAATCAGACCGCGGTGCGACTCATCGGGGTCGAGTTCCACGAACTGGTCGGTTCACATGGGCTCGATGGCTTCCGGTTCCGCGATCTCATGGACGGGTCGGGAATCGCCGAGCACATCCTCACCATGGTCAGCGGAGGCGGGATCTACACCGATGAACGTGCCGTGCTCGTGCGCCGAGACGGCACTTCGCTTCCGGTGAGTGTGCGAGTGATGCCGGCCGTGTTCGACAAGAAGGTCACCGGGTCGGTGCTCGTGTTCCGCGACATCACCGACCAGATCACCGCTCGCAATCGCCTCGTCGACTCCGAGGCGCGCTTTCGGCATCTCTTCGACCGATCTCCAATCGCCAGCTGGGAGCTGGATCTGCGTGCCACGTCCATCTGGCTCGACAGCCTCATCGAAGCCGGCGTCGGCCCGCTCAAGCCCTTCTTGCTCGAGAACCCGGTCAGGCTGCAAGAGCTCATCGGGACGGTGTCGGTCACCGCGGCGAACATGGCCGCAGTGGCCATGTTCGAGGTCGATGATCTCTCCGATCTCACTGGCTCGCTGAACACATCGCTGTTCACCGAAGCAACCCTCGACTCGTTCATCGACATCGCCGAGGCGGTCGCCGAGCGCCGCCTGAGGGTGGGCCTGGAGATGGCCGGGCAGACCGCCAAGGGCAAACGCCTGCACGCCTTGGTGGACTACGCGGCGATGGAGTCGGATGGTGCGGTCGACTTCGGCCGGGTGGTGATGACCTTCGCCGACATCACGGGTCGCAAGCGAGACGAGGAGCGCATGGAGGAGCTGATCCGTGTCAAGGATGAGTTCCTCGCCACCGTCTCGCACGAGTTGCGGACCCCGCTCAGCGCGGTTGTCGCAAGTGCGGCGCTGCTGGAGGAAGGTTGGAGGGACAACACCTACGACGAAACGGCGGAGCTGCTCGGGTTCATCACCAGGGAGAGCCAGGAACTGGCCCACATCATCGAAGACCTGCTGGTGGGAGCGCGTGCCGATAGCGGCCGGCTGGTGGTGGCGCCGGAGACCGTTCACGTCGAGAGCGAGGTCGATGCGGTCCTGTGGGTGGCGCGCCGGCCGCTGGAAGGCCATTCGGTCACGGTGGACGTGGGTGACCTCAAGGTGTGGGCCGACGCGGTCCGGCTCCGACAGATCCTCCGCAACCTGCTGACCAATGCGGGCCGCTACGGGGGGGATGTGGTCGAGATCCGGGGTCGGTCCGCGGGCGGGACCGCTCGCATCGAGGTCATCGATGATGGCCCCGGCATCCAGGAGGGTGAGTGGGAGGCCATCTTCGAGCCGTATCACGGCATGATCGCCGACCGGGGCCTTCCGGGATCGGTCGGTCTCGGCCTCACCGTCTCCCGGCAGCTTGCCCGTCTGATGGGCGGGGATCTGGTGTATCACCACGGCGAGGAGGGCAGCGTGTTCACCCTGACTCTCCCGGAGACCGATCCGGCGACGAACCCGGAGTAGGACC
>JBFGRR010000128.1:0-5169 GCA_041567215.1 Acidimicrobiia bacterium
GCGGCGACCGAGGACAGGTAGGCGGCGTTGCGGGCGAATGCGCGTGAGAGTTGTCCCGGAGAGAGCATCAGTTCATCCAACCTATCAACGCCTCTGCCAATTCCTCACCAACGTCCTCCTGCAGGAAGTGGCCGCCGCCTTCCATCGTCCGGTGGGGTTGGCCTGCTGCGCCTGGAACCAGTTTGTGAAAAACCCGCTCCCCTCCCGCAGTGATCGGATCGGAGTCCGAGAAGAGGGTGAGGAACGGCTTGGCCCAGGCACCGAGGATCTGCCAGGCGATCCGGTTGGCCGGAGCCTCGGGGTCGTCGGGAAAAGAGGGGACCAGTGACGGCATAACCCGGGGACCTGCCTTGAACGTCTCATCTGGGAAGGGCGCGTCATAGGCGGCCACCTCTTCCTCGGACAGCCCGCCAACGGTCCCACCGGCGACGATCGCGCCGACCGGGAACTCAGGAACGTCCCGGGCGAATCGTTGCCACGCCATGAAGGCATCGGGCATCTTGTGGTCGCCGGTAGGCAGCCCCGTGTTGGCCACGGCCACCCTCGAGAAGCGGGCAGGCTCGGCGGCCACCACCCGCAGGCCGATCAATCCGCCCCAGTCCTGGCCGAAGAAGGTGATCCCGTCGATGCCCAACGAGCGGAGCCACTCGAGCATCCAATGAACGTGTCTCGCATACGTGTGATCTGCGACTGCTGCGGGCTTGTCCGACCTCCCGAATCCGACGAGATCGGGAGCGAGGACCCTGAATCCGGCGCCCACCAGCGGCGGGATCATCTTTCGATAGAGGTATGACCACGACGGCTCGCCATGCATGAGCAGGACCGCCGGGCCTTCACCCTCGTCGATGTAGTGGACACGCAGCGAATCGACTTGTGTGTAGTGAGGCTGGAACCCGAAACCCGGGAGATTCTCGAAACGTGCCTCTGGAGTGCGGAGGATTTCCACGAGACCACCGTACCGAACCTGCGATGATCGAGCCGGTGAGAATGCTGGTGCGGATCATCGCCATCGCCCTCGGCGTGGCACTCGCCTTCATCTTCCTGGGACCACTCGCACCCGAGGGGTCGTTCATCGAGGAGTGGTCTGTCTCGTTGCGGGACGTGATGAACGCATGGTGGGGGTTCCCGTTCGGCCTGCCGACCTGAACGCGAAAAGCTGCTTCCACCCTGATTTTCGCGTCCCCGCCGACGCCGTCTAGCTTGCATGCTCTTCCCCCGCCGGGTCCCCGGCGACACTTCCCCGAGGTCCCGGCGCTGGTTCGCGAAAACTGGGCCTCGCAGACCATTGACTGAGTTACACGCGCGTAATTACAGTGGTGTTCTGCCCCTAGATGTGGTGTCCGCCGAGCCGAGGACCACAACATCTTGTGGTGTGGCGCACTTTGAGGAGATCCGGGCGCCGATCCGGACACGAGGAAGGGGAAATCCAAATGGCAGAAGGCCTGCGCATCGACCGCCGATTCACGACTGCGGGGGAGGATCCGTACCGGTCGATCGAGTGGTCGCACCGCGATTCGCGCATCACCAACCCGGACGGGTCCGTCGTCTTCGAGATGAAGGATGCCGAGATACCGGCGGGCTGGTCGCAGGTGGCTGCCGACATCATGGTCTCCAAGTACTTCCGCAAGGCCGGCATCCCACAGGTCGATGAGCGCGGCGAAGCGATCCTCGACTCCGATGGGGACCCGGTCACCGGTGCAGAGCGATCCGCCAAGCAGGTGTTCGACCGGCTCACCTCGACCTGGCGTTGGTGGGGCGAGACTCATGGCTACTTCGCCTCCCCCGTCGATGCCGACGCCTTCGAGGACGAACTCAAGTTCATGCTGGCCACGCAGATGGCCGCCCCCAACTCACCTCAGTGGTTCAACACCGGCCTCCACCACGCCTATGGCCTCACCGGGCCCGCCCAGGGCTTTTGGTATGTCGATCCCAAGACCGACGAGATGACCGCCTCCCCGGACTCCTACTCCCGCCCCGCTCCCCACGCCTGCTTCATCCTCTCGGTCAACGACGACCTGGTGAACCCAGGAGGGATCATGGACCTGTGGGTGCGCGAGGCTCGCATCTTCAAGTTCGGGTCCGGCGCAGGTTCCAACTTCTCGGCGATTCGCGGCGAGAACGAGTTGCTGTCGGGAGGTGGGAAGTCGTCGGGGGTGATGTCGTTCTTGAAGATCGGCGACCGCGCCGCCGGAGCCATCAAGTCGGGGGGTACCACCCGCCGGGCGGCAAAGATGGTCATCCTCGATGTGGACCACCCCGACATCGAGACCTTCGTCGACTGGAAGAAGGTAGAGGAGGACAAGGCGCGCCTGCTCATCCAGCACGGTGGGTTCCAGGCCGACTTCAACGGCGAGGCGTACGCCACCGTCTCGGGCCAGAACTCCAACAACTCCGTCCGGGTCAGCAACGACTTCGTCAAGGCGGTGCTCGACGATGGGGACTGGGAACTGCGCAACCGTGTCGGTGGGGGCGTCCGCAAGACGGTGAAGGCCCGCGACCTGTGGCACAAGATCGCCGAGGCCGCCTGGGCGTGTGCGGACCCGGGACTGCAGTTCGACACCACCATCAACGAGTGGCACACCTGCCCGGCCGGGGGCCGCATCAAGGCCTCGAATCCCTGCTCCGAGTACATGTTCCTGGACGACACCGCCTGCAACCTGGCTTCCCTCAACCTGGTGAAGTTCGTGGACGAGGCGACCGGGGTGTTCGACACGGCGGCCTACGAGCACGCCATCCGTCTATGGACGATGGTGCTGGAGATCTCGGTGACCATGGCTCACTTCCCCTCGCAGGCGATAGCCCAGGGGAGCTATGACTACCGGACGCTCGGGCTCGGCTACGCCAACCTCGGCTCGCTGCTGATGCGACAGGGCATCGCCTACGACTCCGACCAGGGGAGGGCGATCGCCGGCGCACTGACTGCGATCCTCACCGGCTACTCCTACGCCACCTCGGCCGAGATGGCCGCGGTCGTGGGTCCATTCCCCAAGTACGGCGAGAACCGGGAACACATGCTCAGGGTGATCCGCAACCATCGACGCGCCGCCTACGACGCCGATCCCGACGATTACGAGGCGATCGGGCATCACGTCAGCGGCATCGACGCCGACCTCGCCCCTGCCGATCTGCTCAGTTCGGCCCGCCAGGCGTGGGACCTCGCCCTCTCCCTGGGTGAGCAGTACGGGTATCGCAACGCTCAGGCCACCGTGCTGGCTCCAACCGGGACCATCGGACTGCTCATGGACTGCGACACCACGGGCGTCGAGCCCGACTTCGCTCTGGTCAAGTTCAAGAAGCTCGCAGGTGGCGGCTACTTCAAGATCGTCAACCAGTCGGTGGCGCCGGCACTTCGCTCCCTGGGTTACCAACCCGCTCAGGTGGACGACATCGTCACCTACATCGTGGGGACCTCGTCGTTCGAGGGGGCTCCTCACATCAATCGCGAGACGCTCGGTGCCAAGGGCTTCCTGCCCGAGGAGATCACCAGGTTGGAGCGCACCCTCCCGGGTGTCTTCGAACTCAAGCACGCGTTCAACGTGTTCACGATCGGTGAGGAGACCCTGCAGAGGCTGGGTTTCGACATCGACCAGTACACATCGTGGGACTTCGATCTTCTCTCGGAGCTCGGTTTCGACCGCTCCCACATCACGGCGGCCAACGACCACATCTGCGGTCGGCAGACCATCGAGGGTGCTCCGCATCTCGCCGGCGAGCATCTGGACATCTTCGACACGGCCAACAAGAACGGGCGGGATGGCAAGCGGTACATCCACCACGACGGTCACATAAGGATGATGGCCGCCGCGCAGCCGTTCATCTCGGGCGCCATCTCGAAGACGATCAACATGCCCAACGAGGCCACCACCGAAGACATCGAGCACTCCTACCGCCTCTCGTGGGAACTGGGTCTCAAAGCGATGGCCCTCTACCGGGATGGCTCGAAGGCGAGCCAGCCGCTGTCGGCATCGAGCGACGACGGCCACTCGGATGAGGAGTCGGAAGCGGTCTCGGCGGCGCTAGAGGTCGAGAAAGAGATCCTCTGGGGCAACATCCCCAAGGGCATGTCGCCAACGCAGGCGTACGCGCGGGGCATGACTCCCCCACGCTTCCACCTGCCGTCGAGGCGGCGCGGCTTCAACCAGGAGGCGAGGGTGGGAGGCCACAAGGTCTTCCTGCGAACCGGCGAGTACGACGACGGGACCCTCGGCGAGATCTTCATCGACCTCGCCAAGGAGGGAGCCACGCTCAAGGGCATCCTGTCGTGCTTCGCCATCGCGGTGTCCAAAGGCCTGCAGTACGGAGTGCCGCTCCACGAGTTCGTGGACACGTTCACCTTCCAGACATTCGAGCCGAGGGGACTGGTGGAGGGTCATCCGAACATCAAGATGGCCAACTCGATCATCGATTACGTGTTCCGCTCTCTCGGTGTCGAGTACCTGCAACGCGACGAGTTGGCGCAGGTTCCTCCCAACAGGGAAGGCGATCTGCCCGAGCCGCCGAAGGGCCTGGCTGCCGAGGCCGGGGTCCAACTGGACCTGACCGATGCAGCCTCCGAGGTGGATCTCGAAGCGGTCAAGCGGGCAGCGGCATTCGTCGATGCGCCGGAACCGGCTCCCCTGTCGAAGGGCCCGGGCGCCCAGGCGGCCCGCCTGCCAGTGGCCGTGGCGACCAACGGGAAGGCCGCGGTGGACGCCGGTACCGCCAGCATGCAGTCGGCACTCGGAGGGATGATGGGCGACGCACCCTTGTGTGACGTCTGCGGCCACATCACGGTCCGAAACGGCTCTTGCTACAAGTGCCTCAACTGCGGCAACAGCCTCGGCTGCAGCTGATCCAGACCGAGTAGACGGGAGGGGCCTGGCGACGGGCCCCTCTCTCGCGTTGGACCCACGGCCGCCTGGAGCGTCAGCACCGGGACACGGTGGTCGTCGATCAGAGCGGTTCGAACCTCGCCGTGAAGTGACGAAGCCATGGCGCCTGCTCGACCATGCGCAGGCCCCGCAGCTGCTCGGCACGCGCCGCGACGGAGATCATCACCTCACCCACGAAGTCGACGTGGCTCTGCGTGTACGTGCGCCGGGGCACGGCCAGCCGCACCAACTCCATCGCGGCAGGGATCTCGGTGCCGTCCGGCTGGGGCTTGCCGAACATCACGGAGCCGATCTCCAC